>JAQSXN010000086.1 GCA_029256665.1 Paenibacillus sp. | reverse complement strand
GAAATCGGCTATATGGCGATTCACCTGCATCGTTTATTCCAACTGTACTAGAGATCTTGCCCAAGGAGAGAGGGATTGAGGTGTTACAGAACAACTGGGTTAGAAAGCAGCATCCTGTCCTTGTCGGAGCGGCAGCCCCGGTTGCAGGCCGATTGTTCGCTCTGCGTGAGGTTGACGATCTCAACTTCTCCCGCGGTTATCTGGGAGACGGAGTCGCGATCGAGCCGACAAGCGACTGCGTCGTCGCGCCTTTTGACGCAACTGTCAGCCATATTGCCGAGGCCAAACACGCGCTGCTGCTTAAGCATGCGTCGGGTCTGCAATTGCTGATCCATATCGGGATCGACACTGTCGATTTGCGCGGCAAGGGATTCGACATGCTGGTGAACGTTAACGATCCCGTACGGCCGGGACAGCCGCTTGTACGGTTCGATCTTCCCTATATTCGCGAGGCGGGTTATCCGACTTGCGCCATCTTCATCGCCATTGGAGGCGAACGGCTTACCGCATCCATCGATTGCGAGTACCGGGATGTCTACATCGGGGAGCCTGACGCGTTTCGGATTACGCTGAAGCCCATTACCTGAGCGGAGAGAGGTCGGAGCATGCTTGCTTTTTTGCAAAAAATCGGTAAATCGCTTATGCTTTCCGTTGCCGTGCTGCCGGCGGCCGCGCTGCTGCTCCGGTTCGGCAACATCGATTACGAACAGGATTTCCGGCTCGGAGAACTCGGCGTCTGGCTGAACCGGTATATCGCCCCGTTCCTCGACGCGGGCGGGTCCGCCATCTTCGACAATCTCCCGCTCATCTTCGCGATCGGCATCGGGATCGGCATCGGAGGCGATGCCGTAGCGGCGCTTGCGGCGGTCATCGGCTATCTTGTGCTGGACTATGTGCTGGTGCAGATGCCGGTTGTATTCGCGGACTGGTCCCATATGGACAGCGAACTGAATATGGGCGCGATGGGCGGCTTATTGTCGGGGCTTGTAGCCTCGTACTTCTACAAACGGTATCATCAAATTCAGCTCCCGGGC
Source organism: Paenibacillus sp. (assembly GCA_029256665.1). Classification (GTDB taxonomy): domain Bacteria; phylum Bacillota; class Bacilli; order Paenibacillales; family Paenibacillaceae; genus Pristimantibacillus. Next base: position 9,198 of record JAQSXN010000086.1, on the reverse strand, counting down.
TGGCTCGGATTTTTCTCCGGCAAGCGATTCGTTCCCATCGTCACCGCTTCCTCCATGATCGTCATCGCGGTCGGCTTCGGCATGATATGGGGTCCCATCCAACATGCCCTGGATGAATTCGGCCGCTGGATGATCGACCTGGGTGGCATAGGGGCGTTTGTGTATATAACCGCCAATCGTCTGCTTCTTCCTTTCGGTCTTCATCATGTGCTGAATAATGTCGCATGGTTTCAGATCGGCTCTTACGTCGACGCGTCCGGTCAAATCTTCAAGGGTGACTTAAATCGTTTTTTTGCCGGGGACAAGGAAGCCGGCCAACTGATGGCCGGTTTTTTCCCCATCATGATGTTTGCGTTGCCCGCAACGGCCCTAGCCATCATTCATAGCGCCAGCCCGAAGAAACGCAAGCTGATTGCCTCCATCTTTTTGAGCGCCGGGCTGGCGTCGTTTTTGACCGGGATTACCGAGCCGCTGGAATTCGCGTTTATGTTCGTTGCGCCAATACTGTATGTGATACATGCGATACTGGCGGGAATAAGCGGCTATATTATTGTCGAGTTAGGCGTGAGGCACGGCTTCGGCTTTTCGGCCGGATTCATTGATTACGTCATCAATTATCCGCTGGCCACCAAACCCTTGCTCATTCTGCCGGTCGGCCTGCTGTTCGCCGTCTTCTATTACGCCTTGTTCCGAATCATCATCTCGAAATTTAATTTATTGACCCCCGGTCGCGAAGCAGAGGAAAGTGCCGCTACGGGCGAAATAAAGCTCCCGGACGTTTCGGCAGGCTCGGGCGGCGGACGGGAACCGGACGCGTCGGCCGGCGCCGGCGAAGGCGTCCCAAGCGGCGGCGAGGACGTCGCGGCCGACCGGCGCCGAGCCGGCAGCCCCGGCGCCCGCGACGTCGGCGAGGACCGTCGCGACATCGCCGCGGCCGTAGCGAATGCTTTGGGAGGCGCGACCAATATCAGCAGCATCGACGCCTGCATTACCCGCTTGCGCCTTACCGTGCACGACGAAAGTCTGGTCGACGATGCCGAGCTGAAGAGGTTAGGCGCGCTGGGGATCATCCGTTTGGGCAAAGGTTCGGTTCATGCCATTTTCGGAATGGAAGCGGAGAAATTGAAAGATCGTATTAAAGCCATTTTGTAGGAGTGCATAAGGAATGAAAAAAACATATAGGGTAATGAATCCGACGGGCATACATGCTCGCCCCGCTCTCAAAATCGTGGAAGCCGCCGCGCGGCACCGGTCGGACAGTTATCTGGTCAAGGACGGAAGCCCATTCTATGCCAAAAGTCTGGTCAACATGATTTCCATCGGAGCCAAATTCGGAGACGAAATCGAGGTCATGGCGGAGGGCGAGGATTCGGAAGCGGCCATCGAAGCGATTGGCGCGGTGCTGACGGCGCTTCATTAAGCTTTGCTTCTAGCAGTCCGTTCATCATTCATCACTGGGAGGCATTGGCTTATGCAGTTGAAAGGAATACCGGCTTCCGCCGGTGTCGCTTGGGGTCGCGCGCTGCAAATACCGGCATCGTCGCCGCAGCGCGATACGCGAACGATCGCGCCGCCGCACGTCGCCGCCGAGTTAAATCGGTTCGACGCGGCAGTCGACCAATCCGGCCTTGCTTTGGCGTTTATCCAGCAATCTCTCCTTGCGGAAGGCCGCATGGAAGAAGCTGAAATTATAGAGATTCAATTATTTTTGCTCAGGGACCGGGAGCTGGTCGGGAAAGCCCGCGACAAAATATCGCGCTTGCGGTATAGCTCCCAAACGGCGCTTGAGGAAGCCATGGCGGAGGTGCTGCATGCTTTGCGACTTCTTGATCCCGCTTCCTTCAGGGAGCGCGCCTTGGATATCGAAGATGTCGTTCATCGGATCATCCGCGTCCTGAGGGGCGAGAAAGGCGTTCTGGAAGGAATTGAGGGTGTGGAAAGTCTGGTGCTCATCTGCGACAATTTATCGCCCTCCGAGGCCGTGCTGCTTAATCCCCAAACGATCGCGGGAGTAGCCGTCGTTAGAGGAAGCGCCACCTCCCACTTCGCCATTATCGCTCGATCCATCGGCATACCGGCCGTGGTCGGCATTGGCCAAAGCTTGCAAGATATCCGCGACGGGCAGCTGGTGCTGCTCAACGGAACAAGCGGCACGGTAACCGTCGATCCGGCTGAAGGATTGCTTGAAGAGTTCGAACAAACCCAATCGGAAGCGTACGTTCTGCAATCCGGGGTCCCTCTCCGCATGCCTCTGCGAACCATGAGAGAAGGCAGACCGCTGCTCATGTCCAACATCAGTTCGGTATCCGAGGCGGTAACCGCGCAGAGTCGCGGAGCCGACGGCGTCGGCTTGTTCCGTACTGAATTTTTATTTTTGGGCAGGGATGATTTCCCATCGGAGGACGAACAGTTTGAGACGTATCGCGCCATTATCTCCGCTTTTGACGCCGAAACGCCCATTGTTATACGCACCATGGATGTGGGTGGGGACAAGCCGCTCGCCTTGTTAAGGATGGAGGAAGAGGACAATCCCTTTCTCGGCAATCGCGGCATGCGAATTTCTCTGAAGCGTCCGGATTTGCTTCGCGCGCAATTGCGCGCCTTGCTCCGAGCAAGCGCTTACGGCAATATCAAGCTGCTTTTCCCGATGATCTCCACGCTCGGCGAATGGAGACGGACGAAAGCCGTTGTGGAGGAAACGAAAGCTGCGCTTGCACGATCCGGCATCGCGTTTAACCGCAACGTCGAGACGGGAATCATGATCGAGGTGCCTTCCGCCGCTATGATAGCGGACCGGCTGGCGCAGGAAGCGGACTTCTTCAGCATCGGCACCAACGATCTCATCCAGTACACGATGGCGGCCAGTCGGAACTCCCCTTCCCTCGAAGAATTGCACGATCCGCTGCAGCCGGCGGTGCTTCGCTTGATTCACCGCGTCATCCGCTCCGCGCATGACGGGAACATAAAGGTAAGCATGTGTGGGGAGATGGCGGGCGAGATGGCGGCCTTTCCCTTGCTGCTCGGGATGGGCTTGGATGCGTTTAGCGTAAGCAACGATGCGTTATCGTCCGTCGGGCGGCAACTAAGTCTTCAGTCGGAGCGATGGGACAAGTACGATCTGCGACAGGCCGCCGAGGCGGTCTTGAACCTTGACGATGCGACGGATGTTCGTCAGTATGTCGAAAGTCGCTTTCCGGAAATTCGCAAAGCGACCATAATACCTGACAGTTAAGTGCCTATTTAAATGATCGCGCACTAACGGCCACCAGAGGCGCTATCTTGTTGGAATCGGCGCTTTCCCAAACGTAACGGACACAGATAACCCTATTTGCGAAAATCGCGGCTGATGGGGCTACGAATTCGCCAATTAGAGGCTCCTGTGTCCGTTATAATTCTAATATGGCGGAAATCGGCCGCTAAACGCCTCGCATGTCCGTTAGAATTCGCAGCGGCGGGACTCTAACGGCACGAGCGGTTGCGGCGACCAAGTCCTTGTTGGTCTCGCTCCTCTTTCGTCGCCCTCCCCCTATTCCGTCTCCCCCAGCGTTTCCGCCGGGATGCGGATACAGACGGTCGTGCCGATGCCGAGGCGGCTGAAGATGTTGACGCCATACGCCGCGCCGTAGTACAGCTTGATGCGCTGGTTGACGTTGCGGATGCCGTAGCCGATGCTCGTGCTTTCCTCTGGATCGTTCATTTGCTCCAACAGCTCGCGGCTGATGCCGAGGCCGTCATCGATGACCTTGAACAACACCGTCCGCTCGTCCTCCAGCTCGCCGACGATGCGGATATGAATGCGGTCCGCGCACCAGGCATGCTCCAGCACGTTCTCGATAAACGGCTGAATGATCAGCTTGATCGTGCCGTAGTTCATGATCTCCGGATCGATATCGAAGCTGACTCCCATCCGCTCCTCGTATTTGATCTTCTGAATGTTAATATACGCGCGTGCTTGCTCCAGCTCCTCCCGGACCGGCAGCAGGATGCGGCCCTCGTTCAGCGACAGCCGGTAGAACTTGGCCAGATCCATCACCATCCGCTGCAGCTTCTCCAGCTCGCCGAACTTCGCCAGCCGGTTGATCGAGGACAATGTATTGTACAGGAAGTGCGGATTAATCTGCGCCTGCAGCATGTCCAGCTCCGCCTCCTTCTTGTCCAGATCGGCCACGTACACTTTGTGGATCAGCTCGCCGATATTTTGGCCCATCTCGTTAAGCGCCCGGGAAATTTGGCTGAATTCGTCGTTGCCCTTGAAGTTGATCCGCTTATGGAAGCTGCCCTCCTGGAACGAATCGAGCACGGATACGATTTTGCCAACCTTTCTGGAGAAGTAGTTGGATAGCAGCGCTCCGGACACAAAATAGACGATCGTGAACACGAGGCAAATGTAGAAGGTCAGCAGCCTGATTTCGTTAATCTTGGACTCGAACGTTTCGTTCGGAATGACGGCTGATACGCTCCAGTTCAGCTTAGGGACGACTTTGGTGATGACCAGATTCTCGCCGAACGCCTCTTCGCTCCATGCGTCTCCGTACTGCAGCTCCGAATTTCCGGATGTCAGCATGACGCGGCCGGCATCGTCCTTGATGTAGATCGCCGCTTCGTTGCCGATTTTCGTAAAATCGACCGTTTGGAACAGCTCCGACAAATAGACGCTTTGGCGCAGAAAGCCGATCTCTTGAATATTGCTGACGACATGGACGTCGACCATCCGCCTTAGCAGCGAGATGCGTCCGTATTCGGTATCGTCCTCGATTTGGCGCCACTGCATCGTCTGCCCGTATACTTCCTCCGGAAAGTCGGCATACCAGCTCTTGTCCTCGATCCTCGACAAATGGTATACGTCGTATCTGCTCATGCCTCCCGCAAGCGGGTCTTTGCCTTTGTGATTTAGATAGATTTCGGGGAACTCCCGATTTTTAATATAAATAGACTGCCACATCTTGATGCTCGGCGCCTGCTTGTACGTCTCGAATTTGGGAAGCAGCAGATCCACCGTCGCCTCGTACGCTACCCAGCCCTTCTCGTAGTTGCGCAAATGCCTGGCCAAGGTATTGTCGTAATATAGAAATTCCGAGACGCGAATCATATCGTCTATCTTGTAGGATACATTATCGCTGATTTGACTGAGCGTTCCGTTGACGCTGCTCTTGATCTGCTCCCGGATCGAATTGATGTAGATGGAGTTGGCGAAATAACCGATGACGACCACCGGTATGACGATGAACAAACAATAAGAGAGCATCAGCTTGTAGCCGAACGGCAAATACTTGTACCGTTTGAATATCTTCATGTCTTTCTCCTGTATTCCAGCGGCGTCATGCCGTGATAATCCTTGAACTGGCGGCTGAAATACGGCAGGTAGCGATAACCGATCAAATTGGCGATTTCATATACTTTCAAGTTCGTGCCCGCGAGCAGCTCGCCGGCCTTCTCCATCCGGAGCGTGGCCACGTAATCGCTAAAGTTCGTGTTCATTTCTTCCTTGAAGATGTGGCCCAAATAGTTGGGAGAAAACGAATATTTCTCCGCCACGTCCTTAAGCGTAATATTCTCGTGCAGACGCTGCTTTACGTCGGCCGCGATATCATGCGCGAGCTTCCAGTTCTTCTTCTGCTTCTTGTTCTGCAGCAGCTCGGACAGCTCATAGATTCGGTAGCGCAGCCAAGAGTGGATTTCGTCCATCGTCTCGTACCGCAGCAGGTCGTCCAAGCTTCCAAGATCCAGATTCAACATCTGGAATAAGTCCTCATTGATTTTCTGCAGATGGGCGTCCAGCCTCATGATGAGAAAGACGGTGAAATTTTGAATCGTATATTTGGAACGAAGATTATTGGCGAGTCCGTACAACAACCCCAACTCGTCGTGCACCTGGACCAAATTATATTCGGTCATCGCCTCGAAGAGCGCGTCCAATTGGATGTCCAGATTTTGTACGTCCTTCACCTGGGTCTGCTGCAATTCCTCGTGCCGGATGATGCGGCCTTTTCCGATAAACACCTTATAGTCCAGCGCCAGCAACGCATGCCGGTAAGACTCCTTCAACGCGCGCGGCATGTCGACGGCTTCCCCCGCCCCGATCGTAAAGGTGAACGGCGAGCCGAACTGCTCTTGCGTTAGCGCATCCCTCAGCTGTTCCGGCGATTTATCCTTGCCCAGTATCAAGCCGACGCGGTTGCCGCCCAGCTTGCAGACGTGGTCGATCCGCAGCCGTCCGCATGCTTGAGAGACGGCATGCACGAACTGCCCGGACCAGTCCGACTCCGCTTCCGCGTCTTCGCTTCCCCGCTTCAGCATCCATTCGTCGCGCTCCACGACGACGACGCGGACGGGCCAGTTCAACCGGTCCAGCTCGTACTCGCGCTGCAACGCCTGCATGGCGCCATCATCGAGCGAGCCTTCCAGCAGCTGGAGCAGATGCTCGTTGCGGACGATGGGGATCATCCCCTTGTAGAACTGCTCGGTCTCCGCCTTCTGCCGTTCGGCGCCAAGCTCCTCGCTCAGCTTCTGCAAAGATTCGATCAATTCGTTATCATCCATCGGCTTTACCACATAGCTGCAGGCGTTAAGCGCCATCGCTTGTTTGACGTAGTTGAAGTCCTGGTATCCGCTTACGAAAATGATTTTGATATTCTCAAGCTTGTCGAGCGCCTTGCGCGCCAGCTCCAGCCCGGACATATTGGGCATTCGGACATCCGTCACGAGAATGTCGATCGGCTCCCTCTCGATGATTTCGGCCGCCGCGAAGCCGCTGGTCACGGCATGGACAACCTGCATCCCGAGGTCCTTCCAAGGAATGAACGCCTGCATGCCCTTCAGATCCAAGATTTCGTCGTCGACGAGCAACACTTTGTACACGGCATTCAGCTCCTACTCTTTCATTCCACAGGGAAAAGGGTATACGTTTAGAGTATACCCTTACCCTGCGAATGCACAATTTAATTATAAGTTCAAACAGTCCAATTTCAATGAAATCATTGGCCGGCAATTATCTCTTTGTTTTTCTTCCAGCCTTCCGTACGGAATTCAAGAAGCTGCGCGTAGCCCGCGTCTTGCGCGTCCTTCTCGGCTTTGTCCAGGATGCTGTCGACTTCTTCGTCGCTCTTGGCCATGACGGATTGCGCGTAAGCTTGCGTGAAGATATCGTCGACGCGTTGCTTCACGATGCCCAGCTCGCTGTCCGGCTCGGGGTTCAGGTTGATGAACTCCGTCGCGTTTGCTTGCGTCGGCCACGTAATTTCGCTTTGGTAGCGAGCCGCCCAGTTTTGCTGTTCCTTCGGCAGCTTGCTCTCGTATTTCATCTTCGCGGGATCGATGTAGCCCGTGTTGCCGTTCCACATGATCGGGTCGTGCGCCTTCTGGAGCTCAAGCACTTCGTTCGCGTCGTAAGTATCGGTGAAGACGGGATGTCCGTCCGCGTCGAAGCCCTTCCAGTTCTTTCCTTCCGGACCGAAGAACAACAGGGATTGACCTTCCGGACCCGTGTACCAGTCGAGGAACGCGAAGATTTTTTCCGGATCCTTCGCGGCCTTCGTGATGACGTTGACGTTCCAGCCCAGCGCCGTGTACGTGCCGGGGAAGATTTTGTTTTTGTCCAGGCCTTCCTTGTGGATCGGCCAGATCATGAAGTAACCGGAGTTCGGATCTTGTTTCACCATCTCGTTATGCGCGTTCATCGCGATAACCGTCGGGCTGGAGGATGCGTATACCGCCACGCGGCCTTGCATCACCTTTTCGTCGATCTGGTCAACCGTTTGGGTGAATGCGTCTTGAGAGATCAGCTTCTCTCTGTACAGCTTGGAAATGTATTTTTGAGCTTCGCGGAACACCGGATCCGTGAACAGGGATGTCAGCGTATCGCCTTGCGGCACGGCGCGCAGGCCTTCGTTCAGATAGGAATAAAGCGCGTTTTCTCCAAATGCCGTATACAATACGCCGAGACCTTGCATGTCCTTTGCGAGATGCGGCTCGAACGGCACGACCGTGTCGCCGTACTTCGCTTTGACGGACGTCAGGTACGCATACAGGTCATCCGTTGTTTCCAGCTTAGGCGAGCCCAATTCCTCGTAGATCTTTTTGTTGATGACGTAACCGGAGTTGCCGTTCGGGCGGCCCGTATACCAGTTCGGGAACTGGTAGAGCTTGCCGTCTTCGGAGCGAAGCAGGTTCAGGTCGTCGCCCATCCACGTTTTCAGGTTCGGATATTTGTCGAGGTAGTCGTCGAACGGCACGAGCATGCCCGCTTGGCGAAGCCGCTCCACGTCCGCGCCGCGGTCCATCCACATCACGTCGGGCAGATCGTTGCTCGCGATCATCGTGCTGAGCTTCTGCTCCGGATTGCCGCCGGCGGATACCGGTTTGACGTTCAGCTGTTTGTTCTCGATTAGCCACTTGCCCGCGACCGTGCTGTCCCATGCCGGTACGTCGTACCAATTATAATGGCCATACATGCTGAACTCGAGCGGCTCGGAACCGAATACCCAGCCGCCTGACGCGTTCTCGCCGCCCTCTGGCGCTTTCGTGGCTTCGCCGGCTGCCGTAGGCGACGGCGCGTTGTTCGAGCCGGAGTTGTTGTTGCCGCTGCAGCCCGCGAGCGCCGTAGCGAGAGCGAGAACAGCAGTGACGGTAAGCAATGCCGGTTTCTTTACTTTCTTCATGCTTGTACTACCCCTCTCATCTTATCAATTATATGTCCAAAGCGGATACGCCTCAAACCAATCTCGGGAACTACTCTTTCAGCGAGCCGATCAGCACGCCTTTGACGAAATACTTCTGAACGAACGGATACACCATGATGATCGGCAGCGTGGCCACCATCATCGTCGCCATCGTAAGCGACTTGGTCGTGATGGTCCGCATCCCTTCGATTCGGGCCGCGGAAGCGGTATCGATGTTGTTCGACATCTCCGTCACGATGTTGGCGTTCAGAATTTGGCGAAGCATCGTCTGGATCGGAACAAGATTCTCGTTGGTGATGTAGATGCTTGGCATAAACCAGTCGTTCCAATGGGAGACGGCCGTGAACAATGCCAAGGTGGCGATAACCGGACCCGATAGCGGAAGCACGATCCGGAAGAAGATGCCCCAGTTGGTGCAGCCGTCGATCTGGGCGGACTCTTCGAGACCGGCCGGCAAGCTCTTGAAGAACGTGCGGAATATGATCATGTTCCATACGCTGATCAGCGCCGGAATAATGAA
>JAQSXN010000085.1 GCA_029256665.1 Paenibacillus sp. | reverse complement strand
ACAATCGTCACTCTAAGCTCCTTATCCTCGATCAGGCCGAGAAAAAACAGCTTCGATAAAGCGGTCACCTCCAGCTTGTTCCCCTCTTCCGCTTCGTCCCCCATCCACTTCAGGAAGGCGGCCTGACCATCGGCATGGATGGTGTACACTTTCTTGAGCCGACCTTGCGACTGCTCTTGATGCACCGTGACCCAATCCTTCTCCAGGAGCTTCTTCAGCGTGCTCTGCAAACTTCCGTAACTGGCGCTGTAGAACAAGGAGATCCCCTGTTTAAACGCCTGATTCAATTCGTATATCGTCTGGCTGCGCATCGTAAGCAGACCTAGCACTACATATTCCATAAGAAGCTTCATCTCCTTTTATCTTTTTTCGCACGATTGACAACAATAAGCAATTACATTACGATTAGTTATATTACTAAAGGTAATATTATTATCTTGTAAAGTCAAGCTCGCGACAGGAGGAAGCTTCATGCTTCACGACAAGTTGGACCGTTATTTCTGGCGATTGGCCAAGAGCAGCTCCCGCCCCGCCAACTTTCAAGTTCTCGTTCGGTCAGATAAGCTGAACGTCGATTACGCTTTCGCCACCAATTCCGTTCATCAGCCGTTTCATATCGCCAGCGTAGGCAAAGTATTTACCACCGTGCTGCTGGCCATGCTCGAAGAACGGGGCCTGCTATCTTTTGACGATCCCATCAGCCGGCATCTTCCTACTTCCATCTTGTCTGGCTTATTCGAATTCGGGGGCCGCGACTTCCAATCAGAAGTCACGATCGAGCATTTGGTTGGCCATACGTCGGGGGTAGGCGATTATTTCGGAGGCAAAGTCCGCCAAGGGAAACCATTCATGAAGATGCTGCTGGACCAGCCGGACACTATCTGGACGCCGACCGCGCTGCTCGCTTTCACGCGCGACAGACAAACCGCCGTCGGCTCGCCAGGCCAACGTTTCTACTATTCAGACACCGGTTATATCCTGCTTGGCCTTCTGATCGAGGCCGTGACCGGGAAGCCGTTCCACGACAATCTGCATGACTTGATCTTCAGGCCGCTAGGCATGGCGGACAGCTACCTGATGTTTTATTCCAAGCCGGATAACGCCGAAGTTTCCGCTATCGAGGAAGTATGGGTGAACGGCAAGGAGATTAGCGCATTCACCAGCTTAAGCTGCGATTGGGCCGGCGGCGGCATCGTCTCGACAACCTCCGATCTGATCACGTTCCACCGCTCCTTGCGGGAGGGACGGCTAATTAGCGCTCAGCGGCTTCGGGAGCTGGAAACTCCGCGCCACAAGTTCCGTCCGGGCATCCATTACGGACTCGGCATGATGGAAATCCGCTTCGAAGGGTTCTTTTTCCTTCTGCGCGGGCTGCCTAGGCCGACCGGACATATCGGCGTGTTGTCCACCTTCATGTTCCACGATCCCGTCCACGACGCCTACATCGCGATGAACATGGCCTCCACCCGCAACATGCCGAGGGGCTTCAAAGCCATTATCCAGATCGTGCAAGCGCTGCGCGCCGTTTCGACGGCAACGGAGAAGCAACGCGATTTATAACGCTTTTGTCCAAACGAAGTCGGCGCCGTGCTCGTCCGTGCGCTCCTTATCGGCACCGCGGCCCACAACGGTTGCCAATGAGCTTATCTCCCCATTTATCCCTCTGACTTTTATCTAGCGGTTGCGACGAAGCTCATTTCCTCATGACCACGCCTTATCGAATCCAGCTAGTCCGCGGCCAGCCGCAAACAACAAGCCGCCCCGACGGCTTTAATCGCCATCGGAGCGGCTTGCTTTACAAAGGATCTATGAGAACAGGTTACCCCTGAGGCATGTACTGCCGAATATCGACGCCGAGATTCTCCGACAGCTTCATGCCTAGCGTGCGATCGGCGCGGAAGAAGTTGCAGATGGCGCGGAGTCGGATATCGTCGTTCGTCGCTTCCAGCTCGCCCGTCAGGTTGGCGATCAGATTAGCCCGCGCCTCCTCCGGGAGCGATCGGAACCGCTCGCCCGCCTGCGTGAAGTCGTCCGTCCGATCGATCTTCCGGCGTCCGGCCGGTCCTTGGATCGGCGCGATGGAATCTCCGTAGTCCGGATCTTCCTTCGGACTGTCCGAGAAGCTGTTCGGCTCGTAATTTACCGGCGACGGATCGGCCTTCATCGTCATCGCGCCGTCGCGCTGATGATTGCGGACCGGAGCGTACGGGCAGTTGATCGGAATATTCAGGTAGTTGGCGCCCAGCCGGTAACGCTGCGTATCCGGATACGAGAACAGGCGGCCCTGCAGCAGCTTATCCTCCGACGGCTCGATGCCCGGCACGAGCACGCTCGGCGAGAACGCGGACTGCTCCACTTCGGCAAAATAGTTGATCGGATTGCGGTTCAGCGTCATCGTCCCGACCTTTTGCAACGGGTACATATCCTCCGGCCATACTTTGGTTGGATCCAGCGGATCGAACGCGTACCGGTCCACATGCTCCGGCGGCATCAGCTGCACGTAGAGCTCCCACTGCGGGAAGTTGCCGAGCTGAATGGCCTCGTACAGATCGCGCGTCGCATGGTTGAAGTCCTTCGCCTGCATCTCCGACGCTTCCTTGGCCGTGAAGTTGCGGACGCCTTGCTTCGACTTCCATGTGTATTTGACATACGTTTGCTTGCCGGCGTCGTTGATCCACTTGAACGCATGGACGCCGAATCCGTCCATCTCCCTGTAATTCGCGGGAGTTCCGTCGTCGGAGAACAGCCAGGTCAGCATATGCGTCGATTCCGGGGTAAGCGTCATAAAGTCCCAATACCGCTTCGGTTCTTGAATATTCGTATCCGGAGCCGGCTTCAGCGAGTGAACCATATCCGGGAATTTCATCGCGTCGCGAATAAAGAATACGGGCAAGTGGTTGCCCACCAAGTCGTAATTGCCTTCCTGCGTATAAAATTTAACCGCGAAACCGCGCGGATCGCGCGACGTCTCCGGCGAGCCCGTACCGTGAATAACGGTCGAGAACCGCACGAACACAGGCGTCTCGGTCCCTTCTGCTTGCAGGAATTGCGCTTTCGTATGCTCGGACATGCTGCTCTCCGTCACAAACACGCCATGCGCTCCCGCTCCGCGAGCGTGAACGACGCGCTCCGGAATCCGTTCGCGGTCGAAGTGGCCAAGCTTCTCCAGCAGATGGTAATCTTCCAGCAGCGTAGGTCCGCGCTGTCCCGCCGTGCGGGAGCTTTGATTATTGCCTACAGGTGCGCCTTGATTCGTCGTAAGCCGATTGTCCATTATTAAACACCTCATTAGTATATATTTAGACTTGATCTAAATCTTTAAACTAATTGTAACTTCCAGGTGTCTTCCTGTCATGAACGAACGATGAACAAAACATGAATTACTAATGAAGCGGTGTCCTGCCTTCCTCCCTTGAGGAGGCAGACCCGTGCCGCAGCTGCTATCCGCCATGCTGTCGCCGCGCCTTAACGCGCCCACTTCGCCCTCCCCGCGCAATATGCGCTATTGATGCGGCAAGTCGTCCGCCAGCCGGTATCCCGCCCCGCGAACGGTCACGATATATCTCGGCGCTACCGCGCTGTCCCCCAGCTTCTTGCGCAGACTCTTGATATGCACGTCCACGACGTTGCTGCCGCCATAGAATTGCAAGCCCCAGACGGTATCCAGCAAATTCTCGCGGGTCAGCACGGAGCCGTCCGACGATACGAAATGAAGGAGCAGATCGTATTCCGTCTTCGTCAGCTCGATCCGCTTCCCGCCGCGGATCACGCTCATCCGGCGAAGGTCGATGCGAATATCCTTAAAGAAGCGGATATCCTCGTCCGACGCGGCAACGGCCGCCGAACCGGGCAACCCGGCTCCCGCCGAGGCGCTCGCCTGTCCAAACGCGGCGGATGCAGTCGTCTGCCTGTGTTCCAGTATTCGGTTAATGCGCGCAAGCGCTTCTGCGGGATCGGACGGCCACAATAGCAGCTCTGCTCCGGCTAACTCCTCGTCTCCGCTTGCGGCATAGGTCTCGCCGTTCAGCAATACCAGTACGGGGATGCCGTGCGCCTGCGCAGCTTGAAGCAGCTCCGCTCCGCCTTGCAGCGTGTGGGAGGCGCCCTGGCCCAGTTGCTCGACCGGCAACGCGTCGTAGACAAGCAGCTCCGGCTGCAGAGCGGGCAGCAAACCAACCGTAAATTCGTGCAGCGAGAATACGTCGAAGCACTCGCCCGACAGTTTTACGAGCAAGCTTCTAACCCGATCCGGCAACGGGCTGATCAGCATGACCCGCTTGGTCAGGGAGCATAATACGCCTTCCGTGAAGTCCGTGATGGTCAGCTCTTCGCGCATGTCTCGCACACTCCTTCCAGCACGACGTGCACGTGCTCGACCACATAGTTCGTTTCCTTCGCTACGGACTCGGCCCAACTTGCCGGCAGCTCCGTCAGCACCTCGGCTACCTTGCCGCATTTCGTGCAGACGATATGCTGATGCTCCTCGGTTCTAGCATCGTAGCGGCTAATCGCCTCCCCTAGCTTTAATTCTCGTATCAGACCCGCGTCGGCCAAATATCGGAGAGAGTTATAGACCGTGCCATAGGCAAAGTTGAACCCTTTGCCCCGCAGTCTCTCGATAACATCGGCTGCCGTAGGGTGATCGAGCGCTTCTTGGACGACTTCGTAGACGGCCTTCCGCTGTATAGTTAAGTTTATTTTCGCCATGGTGTGTTCATGCCGCCTTTTATAATGATTTTAGACTAAGTATAAATATAAATTGTGAAATAAGCAATCCCCGCGCGATGTATCAAACTTGCTGTACCCAAATGAAAACAAGATCGCAGCGAACACATCCTCGCAAGATCCTCTCGCTGACGCGTGCTCGCCGAATGTAGTATATTTTTATACCTCGTTCCGCTCCCCGCACGCCCAGCACCTCAAATGTAGTATATTTTTATACCACGTTCCGCTCCCAGGGCGCCCAAACCTCGAATGTAGTATATTTTTATACCTCATTCCCCTCCTCGCACGCCCAAAACCTCTAATGTAGTATATTTTTATGCTACATTCCGCTCCCCGCACGCCCAGAACCTCGAATGTAGTATATTTTTATACCACATTCCGCTCCCAAGGCGCCCAATACCCCAAATGCAGTACACTTCCATGCCACATTCCGCTCCTCACACGTCCAGGACCCGAACACTACGTTTAGAAAACCCTGATAAAATTTTAATATTCTGAATATTTACAATATTAAAATAATAGGCTATAATGGAACTATCCTAAACGAGAGGGGATAGTCCATTGGAGCAAGTTAGCGATGCATGTCCCAGTTTATGAGATAGGAGCTAAGTTGTTGCGAAAGAACGAATTAGCTCTCGGGCATGCGGGTAGAAGAACGATCGAGACGAGGACGGGACGTCAGCCTTGCAACGAGGTTAACGGGTGACAATACTTACCGAAAGGATGGCGTTTCAAGAAAGCCATGGATTGGAGCGTTAGAATAAATTGAATAGTTGTTCGAACAGAAAGTAAAGGGATTCCGGTTACCTTATGGATAAGCGGAATCCCTTTTGCGTTCCTATAATTGGTAAGCCATGGCGTGCCGCGCCATCATGCCCGTGCTTTATTGCCGTGCTTGAATGTTGTGCTATAAAGTCGTGCTATAAAGTCGTGCTATAAAGCCGTGCTAATGCCGTCCTATAAGATCGGGCTAAGCAGCCTGGAGATCGACTCCCTGAACCGATTAAACAGCGGCCTGTTCCTGTAATCCTCCATCGTCAGCTCGCGACAGCTCTCCGCATCATCCCCGAAAATGTCCGCAAGCTCCGCCGCCGTGTCCTCGTCATAGATAAACGCGTTCATCTCGAAGTTCAGCTTGAAGCTGCGGATGTCCAAATTCGCCGTTCCGACCGACGCAACCTTTCCGTCGACCACCAGCGTCTTGGCGTGCAGGAAGCCCCGCTCGTACAAGTACACCTTCGCCCCGCTTGCCAGCAACTCCCCGAGATACGAGTGCGTCGCCCAATAGACGAAGAAATGATCGGGCTTGTCCGGCAGCATGATGCTGACTTTGACCCCCGACAAGGCCGCGATCCGCAGCGCCGTCATCAAGCTTTCGTCCGGAACGAAATAAGGCGTTTGCAGACAGATCGTTTCTTTGGCGGCGTAGATCATCTTGATATACGCGTTTTTGATTTCCTGGTATTCCGTATCCGGTCCGCTCGCGACGAGCTGCATCCCGATGATCCCGTTGATGCCATGAGGATATGGGAAGTAGCCGGCGCCCAGCGGCATCTTGGTGGCAGCCGCCAAATTCCAGTCCATGATGAACTGCGCCTGCATCTGCAGCACCGCCCCGCCCTGCACCTTCAAATGCGTATCACGCCAAGCGCCGAAATGTTTGTTCAGCCCCAAATACTCGTTCCCGACGTTGAAGCCCCCGATGTAGCCGATCCTGCCGTCGATGATCGCCAGCTTGCGATGATTGCGGTAATTGATCTTTAAATTCAGGAACGGGATGCGCGATGGAAAAAAGGCCGCTTCCTTGCCGCCTGCCGCGCGAAGCGCGCGGAAATACCGTCTAGGCAGCGCCAGGCTGCCGATGTGATCGTACAGAAAGCGTACTTCCACGCCTTCCGATGCTTTCTTCACCAGCGCGTCCATCAAGCGGCGCCCTAGTTCATCGTCCCGAACGATGTAATAGATCAGGTGGATATGATTTTCGGCCTTCTCGATGTCCGCTAGCAGCTGGTCGAACTTGCGATTGCCGTCCGTGAAGATGTCGATGGCATTATTGTTTGTATAGAGCGCGTAGCTCGTCGTCAAATTCATGTACATCATGTCCTGGTACTCGGCCATCCCGCTATCCGACGGCAGCAGCTCCCGGCTCTTCAGCATATCGCTTTGTTTCTCCAACGCTTCTTCGATAATGCGCCTGTTTTCTCCCAGCAGCTTGTTAAGCTGCCGCTTGCGCATCTTTTGCCCCAACATCAGATACAGCACGAAGCCGAGAATGGGAATAAAAAACAGGATCATCAGCCATGCCCAAGTGGAACTGGCGTTGCGCCGTTCCAGGAAGATGACCGTAATCGCAAGGAATATATTCAGGATAATAATAAGAAATGAGAAGTTCTGCAACATGTTCATACGGACATCCTTATCCTTTCGCCAAAACCGTCGTCGCCTATACAACCGAACCCCGCAACCTGCCAAGTATGAGAAAATGGGCCCTTGCCCATCCTAATGATAAGCCGGAAGCATGCGGCATTGGCCGAACGCGATCCGAACGCTTAATCGTCATCTCGGGAGGTGAAGTTTCAATGGCAAAGGATGTATTATGCGAAGTTCATTCATGCAAATACTGGGCCGCGGGCAATCATTGCTCCGCTTCCTCCATCTACGTAGTCAATAACCGCGGCAAGCAGGCTAGAGAGTCCGAGGAAACCGATTGCAAGACGTTTGAGCCAAAGATATAATCGCAGCACTTTATCCAAAAGCGGAAGGCGCATGCCGGTTCGCCGCATCCGCGTCACGGGATTTCCCCGTTACGTTTGCTCGGAATCGGCATGCGTCTGCTGCTTCATGGAAGGTTAGCCTTATTTTGCAACGGGCACCGCATTATAATACTCCTCCAGCGTCAAGCCCGAATCCGCAAGCTCGCCCGCGAGCGACTCTCCTACATAACGCAGATGCCAAGGCTCGTATTGATAACCCGTTATATCATCCTTGCCTTTCGGATACCTGACGATAAATCCGTATGTCGCCGCATGTTTAGCCAGCCAAGACGCTTCCGCCGTATCGCCGAAGCAATCCGCCGCCGCGCAAGAGCCGTCGCCGCTCGTTACGTCGACCGCCAGACCCGTTTCGTGTTCGCTGGTGCCAGGGAGCGCGCTGTACGTTCTGGCTTTCTCGTACCCGTCGCGCTTCACGTACCGATCGAACAGCTTCGTCTGCGTTGCATTCCGCGCCTTCAAACAGTTGCTCCAGCGCTTCGGCCGCTTCCTTCCTCATCATCCGTTTCTCGACCTTCTCGGAAAAAATAAACTTCACGTCCGGATAAACCAGATCATCCGGCTCGTAATCCTCCGGCAGCTTATTGAACGGATTGACGAGCGCCGTAAAAGCGTCCGGCTGCGCGATGACGGCGATCGTGCCGTTCTCGCCGCGCGAAATGCCGTCCTGCTCCCCTTTGCCTCCGGTCGTGTCGCCAGGGCTCGGCGTAGGCGCAGGCTCGTCCGACGCCGCAGGCTTGTCCGTCGCATCGCCGCCCTGTTCGGCGTCCGGATCGTCCGGCACGGTAACGGACCCGCCGGCATTTCCAGAACCGGGAACGTCTCCCTCCAGCTCGCCTCCGCCATTCTCCGATCCGTCCTCGATTCCTTCGGCCAGCTTAGGCGGCTGTTCCAATTGACTGGATGGGTGAATAAGGCCGGTTTCCTTGGCGATAGAGTAACCGCCGATTAACAGCAATGCTGTCAAAATGATCGCCAAAAATGGCTTTTTCTTCCTCATTTTCGTTCCTCCTGCAGTTTAAGGGCTGTTTTGCCTTTTGACTTTTGGTGTATGAAAGGAGCATAATGATAGTGGCTTTACAATAAGTATACTAATATTCTGCATACGAAATCGATAAGCAAAGCGGCTTCCTCGCAAGAGAGATAGAGATAAGCCTGTTTGTGCTGTGAAAGGTAGGGGTTCCATACAATGTCCATTTTAACATCCAAGCGACTTCTCAGTACTCGTCCAATATTGTTTTTCTCGTTCGTCCTGCTCCTCAAGAGCTACCTGGCCTGGACGGTCGTATTCGAGGGCGGCCCGTCGTGGACAACCCTTCTGAAGGAAGTACCGTTCGTCCTAATCGTATTTTGCCTGATCGAGTGGTTCGCCAGCAAGCGCAAGTTCATGTATTACTTGATCGCGAATCTCGCCATGACTTCTATTCTATTTGCTGTCATTATGTATTACAAGTATTACGGCGTTATCGTAGATTATTCGGCCCTGCAGCAGGTCAACCAAGTGACCGCCGTCAGCAACAGCGTGTTCTCGCTGATGGATCCGCAATACCTTCTGATCTACATCGATGTCGTATTGATGATCGGTCTGCTGTTCTTTCGCCAGAAAGCGAAGGAAGTCAAGCAAGCCTTCACGCGCAAAGTTAATAAAAGAGTCGTAATCGCGATTCTGTCCGTCTCCGTCGCTCTTTGTTTATTTAACGTCCTGCCCAACAGCGCCAGCATGAACGAAATCGTGAAGGCCGAGCAAATGGGGATTCTCAATTACGAAGCTTATCGCATTCTTGCCAACAAAAATATCGAATACGTCGACTCCGACCAAATTACGCAAGAAAAGGTCCAGTCCGTCAAAAATATCGAGCAGCCTGCTCAGGCCAAGCTGTTCGGCTCCGCGGAAGGCAAAAACCTGATCGTGCTCCAAATGGAGTCCATGCAAAACTTCTTGGTGGGATTGTCCATCGAGGGTCAAGAGATTACGCCAAATTTAAATAAGCTGGTCAAGGAAAACAGCTACTTCAAGCACTTCTATCAGCAAGTCGGCCAAGGCAATACGTCCGACGCCGAGTTCGTCGTCAATACGTCGATGTACATTCCGCCGAGAGGCGCGTCGACGCAGGTTTATGCCGGCAAGGAGCTTCCTAGCTTGCCTAAGCTCTTGAAGTCGGCTGGCTACGAATCGGCGACGTTCCACACGAACGTCGTAGAGTTCTGGAACCGCGGCGAACTGTACAAGGCGTTAGGGTTCGACCGTTATTACGACGCCAAGTTCTTCGGCGGCGAAGACACCGTATTCTTCGGCGCGTCGGACGAGGTGCTGTACAAGAAGTCGATCGAGGAATTAGCGCGCATGGACGCGAGCGACACGCCGTTCTATACGCAGATCATCTCGATGACCGCGCATCACCCGTACACGATTCCGCAAGAGAAACGTTTGATCGATTTGCCTGAACGCTTCGACGACACGCTTGTCGGAGACTATATCGAATCCCAAAATTATGCCGACCATGCGCTTGGCGAATTTATCGCCGATCTGAAGGCGCGCGGCATCTGGGACAACAGCTTGATCGTGTTGTACGGCGACCATCTCGGCTTGCCGATCTATTCGCTCGACAAAGAAGAGAAGGACCTGATGGCCGAAATTTACGGCCGCGAATACACGTATACCGACATGATCAATATTCCGCTAGTCGTCGTGAACCCGGGCGACGAGAACCCGACGACTTACGAGCAGCTTGGCGGACAAGTCGACGTATTGCCGACGGTCGCCAACCTGCTCGGACTGTCGCTGGATAACCAAATGCATTTTGGCCAAGACCTGTTCAATCAGACGTACAACATTCTGCCTCAGCGTTATTATTTGCCGTCCGGCTCGTTCTTAAGCAGCGAAGAGCTGTTTATGTCCGGCAGCGGATTTAACGACGGCAAACATTATCCGATTGCCGGAGATGGCAATAGCGAGCAGCAATCGACGGAAAACGAATATGACCGTGCGCTTGAACTGCTTAATCTGTCCGATAGCTACGTTCAATCGTTGCCGGATTGGAAAAAAGAATAGCACGCAGCAATGAAACAGCCGTATTTCCCGCTTTGGGAGATACGGCTGTTTTGTTGTTTCTTTTGTTTGTCTATACGAGCGAATTTAGTCGTTCTCGCTCACCGCTTGAAGCACCTCTTGCGCATGTCCTTCCACGCTGACGCTGCGCCATTCGCGCGAAAGCTTGCCGGACTCGTCGATGAGAAACGTCGAGCGTTCCACGCCGAGGTACGTCTTGCCGCCCCAGCTTAGCTCCTTCCACACGCCGAACATCTCCGCTACGCCATGATTCGTATCCGACAGCAGGAGAAACGGCAGCTTGTGCTCCGTTACGAATTGTTCGTGCGAGGCGAGATCGTCCGGGCTAATGCCGATCACTTCAGCGCCATGTTCGCCGAACTGTCCGTTAAAATCGCGGAAATCGCAGGATTCGGCCGTGCAGCCCGGCGTCATGTCCTTGGGATAAAAGTAGATGACAAGCTTCTTGCCGCGATAATCCGAAAGCGATACCTCTTGGCCGTTCGATGCCAGAAGCTTAAAATTCGGCACCAGTTCTCCGACTTGCACCATTCCATTATTCATAGCAATACCCTCCTGTAAATCGATATTGGTGGAACCTTCACGCGACGCGCAACCTTCGCCACTCTTTACAACCGTTCAATAACCAGTACCCGCTCGCCCTCCGAAAGACGCAGCCGACCGATGCCTTCAACCTCCGCCTCGAACGGATAACACTCCGCTGTCAGATTGGTAAAGTGCCATCTCCGGCCCGGCTGCACGACTATAAACATGCCGACTTCGTCGCCGACGGGGTTAAAGCTGTCGCTTCGGCCCTGATAACTCGTCATGCCCAGCCTTTCCAACTGATCGACCGCATCCGGTACGGCTTTGGTGGGAAGTCCGATTTCGCTCACTCCCTCCACGTCGCGATCCGGATCGAATGGGCGGTCGATCGCGTTGTCCATCGTATGCCGCGCGATCAGCTCGAGGATGTTGCCTCCCGGGTCCAGGAAGTAAACGGAATCCGAATTCCACGCGTCGCTGCGGGAAATATCCTTGCCCGCCTCCCGGCCGAGCTCCGCAAAGGATTCGA
The DNA here is from genome assembly GCA_029256665.1 of Paenibacillus sp. Taxonomy (GTDB): domain Bacteria; phylum Bacillota; class Bacilli; order Paenibacillales; family Paenibacillaceae; genus Pristimantibacillus. Next base: position 6,584 of record JAQSXN010000085.1, on the reverse strand, counting down.
CCCACCGCTTCGCCTCCTCGAGCTTATTCTCCGGAATGTTAAAAGCGAAATGATAGTACGGGATGCCCGAGCCGCCGTCGTACTCCACCATTCCCGCCTGAGAGGGCGAGGCTGGGTCCCAGCGAACGAAGCGAAGCCGCGTCGCGCCCGCTTCGAGGATCAGCTCTTCCTCGCTGGCCGACACGACGGGGAAACGCAGACCGTCCCGATAAAACGGCAATAGCTTCAGCGGATCTACAGACAAAAACGAAGCTTCCGATATCCTCATGACGATGCCTTCTCCTCCCCCGGAGCGAAGGAGATCTTCTCATGCGCGAACGTCTCCTCCGTCATCCATGCCTTCGCCTCCCGGCTGTCCTTTGCGATGCCGTAGACGGCGATCAGCTTCGCGAGCGCCGCTTCCATGCCGATACCTTCGAGGAAGATGCCTCCAGCCTCGATCAAGGCGTGGGAGGAGGCGTAGAGCGCGTCCGAAGCATCTTTGAGCGGACTGAGGTAGACGTCAATCCCCTGCCACTTGCAGCTTGCGATAAACGCCGGCAGCGAATACGGGCCGCTTGGCAACGCGCTTGCCGTGCCGGAATGATGCAGATCGTGCAGAATGGCGCTTGGCCGTCTGTCGTTCCACTGGTATAGCGAATAATTAAGTCCGGGGTAAGGCCTTATGTACAACACCGTATCGTCGAGCTTCAGCGAGTCTGACGTCCAGCCGAGCCCCCTGCCGAGCGAGCCTAGCAACTCCGGCCGTGGATTTCTCGGATCGTCCCGCCATACGAATCGGTCCCCAATCATCTCGCCGTAAGGCAGCTCGTACGGGCTGCCGAATTGATCCGTAAACGACTCGCATTGCGACAGCCTCGTTCCAAGATAGACGAGCCGCTCTCCCCGGTCGTTCTCGTATATGGCGAAAACGCCGGGGCACGCGGCGCCGACCGCAAAATCGATGGCCCCCGCGAAATTGCGCAGTCCGTTCGCCCGCTTGTCCGCGATAGGATAATTGCTGGCCGTAAACACGATCGGCACGCTTGTATCCGCGAACAAATAGCCCATCGTCGCCGTCGAATACGCGAGCGTATCGGAGCCATGCGTCACGATGACGCCGTCGTACGAAGCGGGATCCGCTTCGCGGATGGCCACGGCAAGCGTGCGCCAATCGTCCGTCGTCATATTTTCGCTAAGGAGATTAAGGGGCTCCAGCGTATGCAGCTCGATATCCGCCCTGGCCGCATCCGTGCGGCGATAAGCTTCGAGCAGCGCATAGGAGCCGGCATCGTGTACGTCAATCGACTTTCCTTCCGCCTTGCTTCCGATCGTCCCACCGGTAAAAATAATCAACAGCCGCTTCATGCAGCAGCCCTCCTTTTCCGTCTTATTTTACACTCGTGTGCTTGCCTCTATATTACCACATAGAAATGTTTAAGTTCTTCACCGCGATAAGCGTGAAGAAAATCAGGCCTATTGGCGTTAAAAACCTCCTTTGAGGCGTATGTCGGTCGAGGAGGAAATGGCGCGTAGATTCTTTAACGGTTGCCGGCGCGGCTAAATCCGCATTTCAAGCGGGTTCGGAAATGTAACGGTCGCGGTGGAGCTTATTGGGCGCCAAGCGGCGAAATACGGGGATTTTGTTGAAATACGCTCCGTCATAACCCTTACATTTTGAGGAGTAGCGTTTCAGGGGGAAATAGGCGCCACGGCAACCGTTAGACGCAGGTGAAAGGCATTTTGCAGTCCTCCAAAGCTGGTCGCAAGAGAGCCTGCACTCACTATTTCGCATACTTGGGACTTATCCCACACCGCCATCGCACCAATCGAAGATTCCCGCGAACAAGCGGAAAAAGCGGCAGCCCTGTTCGGGCTGCCGCTTCGTCTTTTAACGTTTACTCCTTATGATGATAAACAAATACCTCAGGCTCGCGCGCGATCCGTCCATTCGTCCCTTCGCCTCGCATAAACGGCCACCAATTCGCCTCTCCGAAGACGCGCACCATAACCGGTATAAAGAGCGGGAGCATGACGAGCGCGTACAGGAACAGCCCGCATAAGACCATCGTCGCGATCTGAAGCAGCGACATGACGCCCGACGGCAGCATCGCCGCGAACGTTCCGCCGAGGATGACGGCCGCCGACATGATGACCGCGCCCATGTGCTTCATCGCTTCGAGGATGGCTTCCTTCGGCTCCAGATGGCGATATTCGCGGAACCGGTCCATGAGGAAGATGCTGTAGTCCACGCCGAGCGCCACGAGCAGGACGAAGCCGAAGAACGGCACTGCCCAGCTAACGCCCGACAAGTCGAATATCCGAACGAAGATCAGTTCGGTAATCGCTAGCGACGTGTAATAGGTCACGATCAACGAGATCACGATGTAAGCCGGGATGATGATGGAGCGGAACAACACGATGAGTATCAATGTGATGCCGATCAGCATCAGCACGACCGTCCGCGAGTAATCCGCGTTCGAGATCGTGTCGAGATCGTGGTTCATGCTCGTCACGCCGCCGATCGCGAATTGCGCCCCTTCGTATCCCGTGCCGCGCAGCGCGCGTTCGACGGCGGATTCCAGCGAGGCGATCTCGGCCATCGTTTCTTCCGAATAAGGGTTGCTTTCGAAAATGACGTCGAACTTCGCCGTCTGCCGATCCGGCGACATATAGATATCGAGCGACGCCTGGAACTGCTCGTCGTCGATCGCCTCTTGCGGGATATGCCAGCCTGTCAGCTCTTTATCCGGCGCATCGGCCAGGGTCTGCAGGTATCCGCCAGCCGATTCCAAGCCGTCCGTCACCTGCGTCAGGCCGTCGACGCTTTGGTTCAGCCCGCTAGTCAGCTCGCCGAGCTGGTCGTTCAACGAAGCAAAACCCTCCTGCAGCTCTTGCTGACCGGCGGCCAGCTCGCCAAGCCCTTGCGTGACGCCCGGCAGCTTGTCGACGATGGCGCCTTGGCCGGCAGCCGCTTGCGCGATGCCGCCTTGCAGCTCCGCGATGCCCGCTGCCAGCTCGCCCAGCCCCGCGGCTAGCGCCGACTGTCCTTGCGATGCCTGCTTGTAGCCGGCGTTCGCTTGATTCATGCCGTCAGCCACGCCTGCCAGCTGCCCGTTCAGTTCCTTAAGGCCGGCGCTAAGCTGCGCCGCGCCTTGCTGCAAGCCCGCGACGGCAAGCAGCGTCTCCTGGAACTGCGCATCCTCTTGCAGCTCCGGATATTTGTCCGCCAGGCCGTTCAAGCTGCCCGATATGCCCGCGAGTCCTTCCGCGAGCTCGGCGCCTTCTCCGGCGACCGTCTCGTAGCCGGCATTCAAGCCGGCAAGGCCTGCGCCGATCGCCTCGTAGCCGGCTAGCAGCTCCGAATGGGCCGCGGCAAGCTGCTCGGCGCTCGCCCGAGCTTGCGCAAGGCCCGCCGTCAGCTCCTTGGCGCCGGCCGAGCCATCCTCCAGCCCTTGCTCGATCGCGCGCAAGCCCGCAGCAAGCTGGTTCACGCCCGCGCGAAGCTCCTCCGTGCCCGCGACCAGCTGCCCCGCGCCGTCTGCGGCCTCGGCGAGCTTCGGCGCGTTGTCGCCCAGCGCGCTGCTCGCTTCCGCGAGTCCGTTGCTGATCTCGCTTAAGCCGTCTCCGCTCTTGCCGAGACCGTCGTCCAGCGTCAGTACCTGATCCGAGACGAGGAAGTCCTCCAGCACCTGGCCCGTCGGCCGCGTCGCGCTGCGGACCGCCTGCACGCCCTCGACGTTAGACAGCTCGCGGCTCGCTTGCTCCAGCACGGCGAGTCCCTCCGGCGTGTCCAGCGGCTCCTTCGATTTCACGACGACGCTCGTCGGCAGCGTCTCGCCCGGGCTGAAGCCTTCGGCAATGACGTTAAACCCTTTGACCGAATCGTATTTGTCCCCGATCTCTTCTAACGAGTTAAACGAGATCGACCCTTTATATGCCGCAAGGAAAGGCACGATGAGCACCATTAGAATGACAAGCGCCCAGACGGGCTTGCGCAGCGAGAAGCTGCCAACCACGCCCCATAAGCGGCTCGGCTTATGCTCCATCTTCCCCTTGGACGGCCAGAACAGCGCGTTGCCGAGCGCCGAAAGAAAGAAAGGCACTAACGTGAACAAAGCCAGCAGCAGGATGAAGATGCCTACCGCCACGGCCACGGCCGAACGGTACAACACGAACGTCGAGAAGCCGATCGACGCAAAACCAACAAGCACGGCGAGACCGGAGAACAACACGGTACGGCCGGCCGTCTTGTACGTGTGGACGATGGCTTCTGTTCTGTCGCCCCGATGCGCCAGCTCTTCCTTATATCTGCTGATGAGCAGGATGCAATAGTCCGTCCCGATGCCGAACAATACGGCCACAAGGAAAATCTGCGTGAAGTTCGACAGAGGAAAGTCCAGATACTCCACCAGATAAGAGACGATCGACTGCGAGACCAAATAGCTGAAGCCGACCGCAAGCAGCGGCACGAGCGGCGCCGCAGCCGAACGGAACACGATAAACAAAATAATGAGAATGAAGCCGACCGTAATGAATTCCGTCTTCTTGAGCCCTTCCTCGGAGCTCTGCACGACGTCCTCGCTAATCAGCCAGTTCCCCGTATAATAATGGTCCAGCGACACGTCATCGAGAGCCGCATACAGCTCCTCGCGCACGGTTGCGAGCTCTCTCTCTCCGGCGCTCACGTTAAGCAGCGCCAGCACGGTGCTGCCGTCCTCGGAGACCATCTGCTCCTCGACCTCGGGGATATCGAAGTGCGAGGTCACGCTGGTGATGCCGAGCGCCTTGCCTTCTTCGCCGCCGAGCCTCTCGATCGTCGCTTTCGCTTCCGCAAGGCCTTCCTCGCCGAGCCCGCCTTCCTTATGGAGCACGAGCACCGTAGACATGCCGCCCGCTTCGGCTCCCTCTCCCGCGCCGCTAGTTCCGATCGATTGCTCCAGCTCGCTCGCCAGCGTCGACGAATAGCCGTCCGGAACCGTAATTTGCCCTTTCGTCCGAACCAGCTCCGCCATATTGGGCGCGGTGACCATTAAACCGACTGCCGCCAGCAACCACAAAGCCAGCACCAGCCACTTGAATCTCAATATAAAGCGCACGTTTCCACTCTCCCTCTCCCGGCTCTCTCTATTCCTGCTTTTCTTGGGCAGCCGTACCGGCCGCGCCCGACATCACGCCCGCAAGCTTCTCGAACGTACGGATAAACAGCAACGCCTCATCCTGCTCAAAATGGTTGATGAACCCCGCGAGCATCGCCTCCACCTGCTCCTCCATCAAGTCGCACAGCCGTTTTCCCTCGTCCGTCAGCTCAAGAACGACGATCCGGCGGTCGTTCTCCTCCGCCAGCCTCCGGATCAATCCTTTGCCTGACAGACGCGAGATGATGGCCGTTATGGAGCTTTTGCCCACGCAAAAGATGTCCGACAGCTCCGAAGGCGTGCTGCGTTCGCTGTAGCGCATATAACGCATCATCTTGAACTGATCCACCGTGAGCTCCTCCGGCATCATGTCCTTAAGCTGCGCGTGCAGCCTGCGCTCCACCACGAAGTTGGCGCGTTCGTATCGTCGTATTAAATCTTTGAGTATGTCGCAGCCCAACGCCACTTCGTTTCCCCCTTGGATATAATTCTATTATGAAACTATTCGATAGTAGAACTATATCAGAAAGCGCCGCTGCCGCGCAACATTGCTTTTCTGCGGTGAAGCAGGATTTTAGAAAAAATTGTCGAATATTAGGTGAAATTAGCGGATGGCTCAACCTAATCAACCAGCATCGGAGGCCGCAAGTGAATAATCCAGCTTTCGCGAAACGAAATCATTGGCTTGCCGCCCTTTCGCTCGGCATCCTTACGGTACTGGCCGTTTTGAGCGAGACGAGCACCTTGCAATTCATATATGGCATCACGTTTTCCCTAACCAGCTTGATAACGCTCCTCGCCTTGCGAATGCTCGGGTACTTACGAGGGATCGTAGTCGCCGTCTTTGCTTACGGAATCGGAACGATCTGGCTCGGTCAGCCCTTGATCCATCTTCTCGGGGTACTGGAGGCCGTGATCGTCGGTTTGCTGCTGCGGCGCTACCAGGGCCGACTCTTTGCGATCGACACCTTGTATTGGCTGCTGATCGGCATTCCGCTGACCTATGCGTTCTACTCTCATGAATATGTCGGCGGCCTGGTCAATATCCGATTATTCGTCTGCATCATCGCCATCAACGGCTTATTTAACGCCCTGTTCGCAGAGATCATCCATCAATACTCGCCAAAGCGGCTGCAGATCGGCTTGTCGGGAAAGGGCCGCATGCCGAGCACCTTCAGCCAAATTCTGTTCCACCTCGCGCTCGGCATCGTCATGTCGTCTTTTCTGCTGAACATCCTGGTCAATAGCGTCAATTCCTTTAAAGAAGCGAGCCTGTACGTGCAGGATCGGGCTAAACAAACCGTTTATGCCATCTCGAAGGAATGGGTGAATTCGGATGCCGCGGAGCCATGGAGCCCCCAGAGAACGGAGCAGCTTCAAGCCGCGATGGAGCGCTACTCGCCCAGTTCGTTTACGGTTAGTCTCGTCGACAACAACGGGCTTATCGTTGCGTCCAACCTCCATGTC
>JAQSXN010000084.1 GCA_029256665.1 Paenibacillus sp. | reverse complement strand
TTATATCCGAAGCCTAAAACAATTCGCCAAGGCCGCGGACGCGGGCGCTAGCCTCGCCAAAAAAGAAACGGGCGGCAAGCTTCAAGCGGCCATCCTCGAAAACGCGAGTTACGTCGAAGCCGTCAATCAAACGTTAATCGCGCAATCCCATTATTATGCGGCCATGCAGCTATGGGCGTCCACGATCGACCCTGAGATCGAAGGCGAGAAAGCATTGCCGAAAGTGCTAAGCCTGAAGGAATGGTCCGAATTGCCGCTTATCGTCAAAAATGGCGTCGTCTCGCAATATTTAAAGGAATTCCGGGAGCTGACGCCTTTTAACCCGCAGGATATGACCGCAAGAGTCGACGACTTTATCGCGACCGGCCAATCCTCCAAGATGAAGCTGCAGACGGCGACGGCCGTCATCGATCTATTGGTGACCACCAATGCGGTGCGCGGCGGAGACTTCCAATCGCATTTCAACAAATTGTACCAATCCGAACTGCTGCCGCAGCTTCCGTTCTTCTTGCCGACCTCGCAATAATGTCGAATGGCGCGGACTTTGCTTGAATCATATCGAAATTTTCTTAATTGAGCAAGTTTGAGGATTGATTTTGTCCACTGTAATGCTATAAAATAGTAAAGTCTGATTCGTTCGTAGATTGAACTCTCGACTCGCTTACGGAAACGATGCGGGAAGAGGGTTTTTCTGTTCATATTTCAGCGGGGCTTTTATTGTTTCGCATATTCTAGGAGGCATGTTTCACATGTACAAAGTGCTCGTATCCGATCCCATCAGCGACCTCGGGATCCAGCAGCTTGTTGACGCGGCTGACGTCGTCGTTGACAAAAATCCTGGTTTGAATGAAGACGAATTATGTGCCATTATCGGCGATTACGACGCTCTGCTCGTCAGAAGTCAAACTCGCGTAACGGCCAAAGTGATGGAAGCCGGTAAAAAACTTAAGGTTGTCGGCCGCGCCGGCGTCGGCGTAGACAATATTGAGCTCGAAGCCGCAACGCAGCGCGGCATCATCGTTATTAATGCGCCGGACGGCAACACCATCACGACTTGCGAGCATACCTTCGCGATGATGATGGCGGTCGCCCGCCATATCCCTCAAGCATACATGAAGACCGTTGGCGGCACATGGGACCGCAAGTCGTTCCTCGGCGTAGAGCTTCGCGGCAAGACGCTGGGCGTGCTCGGCATGGGACGCATCGGCAGCGAAGTAGCCAAGCGGGCCAAAGCGTTCGGCATGGACATTATGGGTTATGACCCGTTCATGACGGAAGAACGGGCAGAGAAGCTTGGCATCAAGCTGGCAAGCGTGGACGAAATCGTGCGTCAAGCCGACTTTATGACCGTTCATACGCCGCTGACCGCCGAAACCCGCCACATGATCGGCAAAGCGCAATTCGCCGTCATGAAGCCCGGCATGCGCATCGTCAACTGCGCGCGCGGCGGCATTATCGACGAGATCGCGCTTGTCGACGCGATTGACGCCGGAATCGTTGCGGGAGCCGCATTCGACGTATTCGAGGTGGAGCCGCCGGCGGAAGATCATCCGTTCCTTAAACATCCAAAGATTATCGTAACGCCCCATCTCGGCGCATCCACGGTTGAGGCGCAAGAGAATGTCGCGATCGACGTTTCCGAGCAAGTCCTTCATATTTTGAGGGACGAGCCGTTCATGAATGCCGTTAACATGCCTCCTATCCCGGCGAATCTTCAAAGCAAGCTGCAGCCTTACTTCGCGCTCGGCGAGAAGCTTGGCAGCTTCATCGCTCAATCGACCGAAGGCGGCGTGCAAGAAATCATCGTCAGCTATTCCGGCGAATTGGCGGAGCTTGATACGCAGCCGCTTACCCGTTACATCGTGCGCGGCGTTCTTGCCCACCATCTGGGAATCGATCAAGTGAACGTCGTTAACTCCATGCATCTGGCAAAGCAGCGCGAAGTGAACATCGTGATCCAGAAGTCCCACACATCCAAGGACTTTACGAATCTCGTAACGGTTGCGCTTCGCACGAAGAAAGAAGAGCATGTCGTGGCAGGCACCTTGCTTACGGGCTACGGCCCGCGCATCGTGCAGATCGACAAGTATCCGGTCGACGTCACGCCGGAAGGCAACCTGATCCTGATCTCGCACAACGACAAGCCGGGCATCATCGGCCGCGTCGGCACGCTTCTGGGCAACAACGACGTCAACATCGCGACGATGCAAGTAGGACGTCAGCTTGTCGGCGGATCGGCTATCATGGTTCTCCGCGTCGACAAAGAAACGCCTAAGGACGTATTGACGCAACTGGTAAGCATGCCGGAGCTTAACACCGCGCAAGAGATCAAGCTGCCGTAATCTTGTTGTTCCACGAACAACAAGATTAATCGGCCAGCTTCAACAAAATAAGCGCTCCCTCGCGGGAGCGCTTTGTTGTTTTATTGCAGGTTATGGCGGAATGCGGCTGATCCTTCATGCTGTTCGACGGGAAGCAGAATCGTAAAGGTCGTTCCGGAACCGGGCAAGCTGTCGACGACGATCTGTCCGTGATGCTGGTCGATCAGGTTTTTGACGATGGCAAGCCCTAGGCCAGTGCCGCCGGAAGAACCCCGTTTCCTTGCTTTGTCGGCTTTGTAGAACCGTTCGAATATATAAGGAAGATCCTCTTGCGGAATCCCTTGTCCCTCATCCTTGATCTTGAGCTGGATATAGGCTTTGCCGTTAACGTTCTGACTAGCGCCGGACACCTTGATCGACTTGCCGGAGGGCGTGTGGCGAAGCGCGTTGTCGAGCAGATTCGTCAACACTTGCTCGAGCCGATCCTCATCGCCTTGCATGATGACAAGAGGTTCGTCCGTAAACTCCGCGTTCAGCGCGACCTCGCGTTCCTTGGCGTAAACCTGGAACTTGCGGTGCACCCTGCGCAAAATGCCCCTCAGATCGATCTCTTCATAGCTCATGTCAACGTGGCCAGCCTCCATCCTCGCAATATCGAGGAAGTCGTTAACCAGTCGGCCCATCCGCAGCGACTCGTCGTAGATGACCTGCACCAGCTCCTTGCGCTCCTCCTCCTCGACGACGATATCGTCCAGCAGCGCTTCGCTATAGCCTTGAAGCATGGAGAGCGGCGTGCGGATTTCGTGCGAGATGTTGGCGACAAAATCGCGGCGAAGCTTGTCGAGCTTATGCTCCTCGGTTACGTTGCGGATGACCGCGACCGCCCCTCTTATGACCCCGCCCGACTGAAGCGGCGCCATGACGACCGACCAAACGGAGCTATGCACATGGATATTGTCCGTCGCGTCGCGTCCTTGCTTCACGACCTCCTGGAACAGCTGGCGCAGCGGCGCGGGAACGCCGCCCTTAGCCATAGCCCTATCCCTCCCTGAAGTTGCTTCGTCATCCTCCCAGTCCAGCTCGAGACCGGACCATTGGCTAAGCAATAGATGTCCGCTCGGATTGGTCAAGATCACTTCGCCGTCCGGGTTAAAGGTGATGACGGAGTCGCCCATGCTGCGAAGAATGCTCGCAAGATGGTTTTTTTCATGGTTGAGGTCGGTGATCAGCTTATCGATCTGCTCGGTCATATGATTGAACGTAATAGCAAGCTGTCCGATCTCGTCGGAAGATTGAATATTGACCCTTGTGCTGTAGTCGCCTTGGGAAACGGAGTCCGCGGCGTTCTTAAGCTGCAGGAGCGGCTGCTGAATCTTCGACGAAAGGAAAAAAGCAAAAAACGTAGAAAGCAGAAAGCCGATAACCGCCGTAATGATAAACAATACTTTGATAGCATGCGCGTTTTTGGAATCGAACCAAATATCGATATACTGAAGCAGGAAAACGCCCAAGATGAGGAGTACGACCGCTACAAGCAACATAATCGTGGCCCATAGCTTTCCTACGACGCTATGCCATAACAGTGGAGCAAGCCGACGCCAAAGCTTCATTATTTGGGAACCTCAAGCTTGTAGCCGACGCCCCAAACCGTCGTAATCATAGCAGCCGCGTCAGGAGACACTTTGTTCAGCTTCTCGCGCAGCCGCTTGACATGCGTATCGACCGTGCGAAGATCGCCGAAAAACTCATAGTTCCATACATCCTTGAGCAGCTCCTCGCGAGAGAATACCTTGTCCGGCGAAACAGCCAAATAATGAAGCAGCTCGTATTCCTTCGGAGTCAGGCTTACCTCTTGCCCCCCGGCCGTCACGCGATGCGCGTCGTGCTCGATCACCAGGTTAGGGAACACGATATTGTTGCTTGTGTTCATCTCTTTGGTCAGGAATGCCGTGGCGGAGGAGCGCCGCAGGATCGCCTTCACCCGGTAGATGACTTCGCGCGGGCTGAACGGCTTGACGACGTAATCGTCCGCTCCCACTTCAAACCCTTGCACGCGGTTCATCTCCTCGCCTTTGGCCGTCAGCATGATGACCGGAGTAGCCTTGATCTGCCGCAGCCTTGAGCATACCTCCACTCCGTCAATTCCCGGCAGCATGACATCCAGCAAGATCAGCGCGTAATCGGCGTTGGAAGCGAGCCGCAGGGCGGTCTCGCCATCCTCCGCTTCGTCGATGGCATACCCTTCCTTCTCCAGGTACATCTTGAGCAGTCTGCGAATTCTTTCTTCATCGTCCACAACCAATATGCGATTGCCGTAATCTGACATCGGTACAGCTCCTCTCCAGGTAGGCTCCTATACGCCGGAATACGAATGTAAGCCCGCGATGATTAGGTTAACGCCAATAAGCGTAAACAATACGATAACGAAGCCGATAACCGCCAGCCATGAGGAACGAAGTCCCTGCCAGCCTCTCGACAATCGGAAGTGCAAATACGAGCTGTAAAACAGCCAAGTAATAAGCGCCCAAACTTCTTTGGGGTCCCAGCCCCAGAATCTGCCCCAGGCGATTTCCGCCCAAATCATGGCGAAGATTAGCGCGCCGAGCGTAAAGATCGGGAAGCCGATCGCGATAGCTCGATAGCTGATCTCGTCGAGATCCTCCGGCTCGATGCCATCCATAACGGGGTGAATGACAGCGCCGATCGGCTTGCGGAACGCAAGTCTGAGCAAGCCGTAAATGAGCGTTCCCGCAATGATCGACCAAATCACCGTATTCAGCTTGCGCCCGGCGTTAATGCCGTTCATCCAGGACGGCGCTTCGAACAGCGGTTTGTCCATGCCGATGAACGGCTCTACGGACACGATCTCGCTGTTGTAAGGTTTGACGATCGGAGGAAGCGTATAAATAACCGATTCCGTGCTGGTTTGCTGCACGCCTTTGGCGTCGATGCTAACCTTCTCTTGCGTAAACTCCGCTTCGTAGCCCGCTCCGCGGAACGCGAATACGGCAACGATAAATCCGACGATGACGATGACGGAATACAAGGTGAACTCCAGCCAGAACTGCGCCCGGCGTCCGTTCTTCGACTTATCCTTGTAATCGATGACGCGGAGCAAATACATGAGTCCCGCTGCGAATCCGACCGCGAAGAAAGCTTCGCCGAGCGCTGCCGTCGTCACGTGCACCTTGAGCCAGATGGAGTTCAGCGCCGGAATGAGCGGCTGCACTTCCTGCGGGAATACCGACGCGTACGCGACGATAATAATGGTCAGAGGCAAGGCGAACATGCCGAGCAACGACTTGCGGTAGATCGCGAATACGATCGTGTAGGCAATCATGATCGCCATCGCAAGGAACATCATGAACTCGTACATGTTGCTGGTCGGAATCTGATTGCTCCCGATCCATCTGGTGAAGAAAAACGTCAAGTGGGCCGCGAGTCCCGTGCTGGAGACGATAAAGGCGATCCGGCCCCAGCGTTTCTCGTGCGCGACGGGATCGCGGTTGCTCCACTTCTTCCCCGCGAACGCGATCACATAAAACATAAAGGCAAAGCAATACAAGAAAAAGGCCGCCAAAAAGGCGTCACTGCTGAAATCGACTAATTTCACGCGTTTTTCCCCCCGTTATCTAACGACTTGGGATCCACTTCGATCCCCGTCTTTTTGAGCGCGAACGCTACATCCGAACGCATGCCGAACCAATTTTTGTTCGTATGCGCGCCTAGCGCCAGCTCCCCGTCGTCTACGCGCAGCCACACTCTGCGATGTTGCCAATACGAACCCATGATAAGGCCTAGCATCGAGAACACGGCTCCTACCCACAGATACGGCAACGCTCGGTCCACCCGGATATTGAGCACCGTGGTCGCTTCGGAGAAGTCGACGTTTTCCATGCCGTCCACGTGAATTTCGATCTTATCCGCCAGATCGCGGTTGATTGTATCCTGCGCGAAGCGAACCTTGTCCTTCTGCATCGGGAAATAAATGTAAGGCTCGCCTTCCGGCTTCAGACCCGGCCCTTTGACCGTAAATACGAACGCTGGCGCGTTGGGATCTCTGGACAGCGTAGTCGGCTTGCCGTCGCTGCCAAGCGCGAATTCCATATAATTCGCATAAAGGTCAAGCGTGTAAGGACCCAGCTCGTGATGAAGAGCCGCGTCCTTCATCGGCAGGTGGAACGGTCCGTATTTCTCTCCCGTTACCTTGTCCTCCAGGATTGGGTTTACCGCGTTGAGCCTTGGCGTCAGATTGAAGTCGAACTGGTACAGCTTGATGCCGTCGAACGACAGCGGGCTGTTCACGACGATGGAATGCTTTTTGATTTCTTCCAGCACGGGCTCCTTGAGCGGATCGCCGCAATCGCTTACGCATTTGTACAGCACGGCAGCCGTCTCGTACATCTTGGCTCGGGACTTGCCTTGCAGCTTTTCCGGAAGCTCTTCGTCCGTATAGAACTCGACGGTGAATTTCTCGTTTTTGACATAATAGTTGGTATCCGCGATTTGTACCGTATCCCCGTCCGGAATCGACACATACCCGTCCATCTGCCAGCCCGGTATGCTTCTGGCAAGTATCGCGAGCAAAAATAGAATGAGACCGATGTGATTAATGTAAGGTCCCCAGCGGCTGAATCTGTTTTTCTCCGCGAGCAGCGCGGTGCCGGTCTCGTCCTTGTGGATGCGGTAACCTTTGCGCTTCAGCGCTTCACCGAATTCCGATACCCACTCCGTCGCGTTGCGGTCAAGCGTCCCTTTGTACACGGCCTTCTGACGAAGCAGGAATTGATGATGCTTGCGAATCTGCTGCTTCTTGAGCGCGCGGTACAGCGGCAGCACGCGGTCCAGGCTGCAGATGACGAGCGACGTGCCGATCATGACCAGCAGCCCGATGAACCACCAGCTTTCGTACGTGTGGGACAAACCCAGCTTGTAATAGATCTGGCCGAGCGTCCCGTACGTTTCCTTGTAGTAGGTCGACGCGTCGAAATTGTTGATGAACGTGCTCTCCTGCGGGTAGATCGTCCCCAGCATCGCTGTCAGGAACGTAAAGACGATCAAATAAATCGCGATCTTGACCGACGAGAAGAAGCTCCACACCCGGTCGATATAGGAAGGATTGCTTTTCTGCGAACGCCTTGCAACGCCGTCGTAACGCATCTCGAGCGGAGCGTCGGATTGCTGCATATCTTCCAGCAATGGCTTGCCGCAAGATTCGCAAAGGACGGTGCCTACCGAATTTTGATGGCCGCATTCGCATTTCGTATTCTCTGGTACTAGCACAAGGTTGTCCTCCTACAGTTGCAGCAATCGTTCGATGCGCTTGTCTATATCTTCTTCCGTCATGCCGCCCACGACGGCTTCCATTAACGTCCCGTCCGCCTTGACGAAGAAGGTCGTCGGGTATTGGCGAAGCGCGTAGTTGCGTTCCGTCTTTCGCGCCACGTCTCTCAGGATGGGGTAGGTCAAGTCGAAGCGGTTCACGAAATTGTTGACCGTCAGCGTGTCTTCGCTTAAATTGATCGCCAGAATCGTCAGCCCTTTGTCTTGCCACTTGACGTATTGCCTCTCGAATTCGGGCATTTCTTTGACGCAAGGCTCGCAGAACGTGCCCCAGAAGTTAATGACGGTCGGCTTGCCGGCATAATCCGACAAGGAGGTGACGCCACCTTCCAGGTTGGCGAGCGAGAAAGCCGGAGGCTCCTCTCCCGGCTTGATCAAGCCGGTGCTGCGATCGCTGAACAACGCCGTTCCGATGGCGTAACCGCCTACGATCAGAACGGCGGCAAGGATGATGATTTGCATCGTTTTGCGCGCTTTGTTAGTCTTTTCCATTATGTATGGATCACCGCCAATTACTAGTTCGAAAGTCTAGGACTTCACTTCATTATAACGAAAAGTCGACGGCAATTACTGCCGCCGCCGATCACTTTTTATGAACTTTATGTGTCTTCATCGCTTCCGATTTAAGCTCGTCCACCTCTTGCGGCGTCAGGTGGCGATACTTGCCCCTGCCTAACGTTTGGAGCGTCAATTCGCCGAAACGCACCCGCTTGAGACGGATCACCTTGTGGTTGATCGCCTCGAACATCCGCCGGACCTGGCGATTGCGTCCCTCGTAAATGGTGATCGTGATCGTCGCCTCGTTTTTCTCGGTGTCGACGTCATGGTATTCCACTTCCGCGGGCGCGGTCATTCCGTCCTCCAGCTTGATCCCTTTCTGAAGCTGTTCCAGCGCGGAGCCGTGCGGCACTCCCTTGACCGTTGCGTGATAAGTCTTCGGCACATGATGTTTGGGATGCGTGAGCAGATTCGCGAATTCGCCGTCGTTCGTCAGCAGCAGCAGACCTTCCGTATCGTAATCCAGTCGTCCTACGGGATATACGCGCTCCTTGATGCCGGGCAGGAAATCGGTTACCGTTTTCCTTCCTTGCGGATCCTTGGCGCTCGTAATGACGCCTTTCAGCTTGTTCATCATCACATAGATCTTTTTCTCGCCTTTAATCGGTCTTCCGTTCACGGCGATCGTATCTACGGCGGGATCCGCTTTGACGCCGAGCGTCGTCACTTTCTCCCCGTTCACTTCGACGGCGCCGGAGAGAATAAGCTCCTCGCACTTCCTTCTCGAAGCAATGCCCGCTTGGGCTAGTATTTTCTGTAAACGTTCCAATGCTTTCACCTCACTCTCCATCATAACGATAACGGGAGTAAAGCACAAGCGAACTTAGTCGAATAGATAGAGACAAATCATAATCGCGGCAAAAAAACCGACGGCATCGGAAAACAAACCGACTTTAAGCGCATATTTGGTCCGCCGAACGGCCACCGCGCCAAAATAGACGGTAAGCACGTACAAGGTCGTATCCGTGCTCCCTTGAATGGTGGAAGCGATTCTTCCGATCATGGAATCCGGGCCGTGCGTGGCGATCAAATCGGCGGTGAACGCCAGCGAGCCCGCACCGGTAAGCGGCCTTAACACGCCGAGAGGCAGCACTTCGCTCGGAATGCCGATCATGTCGAACCAAGGACGAACGGAGGATAACATAAGCTCCATCGCCCCGGATGCCCTGAACATGCTGATCGCCACCATCATGCCCACCAAATGCGGAATAATGCTTATCGCCGTGCCGAAGCCGTCTTTAGCGCCTTCGACAAAGGTTTCATAAACTGGCACGCGCTTTCGGAGCGCGGCATAAAGCGGAATAAACACGATAATGGCGGGTATCATCCAAACCGACAGGCGGGAAAACAGCTCATACAAGCTCCCCACCCCCGATGCTTTCGGTCTTGCTCTTATTCTTATGTATGATGGTCGCACTCGGCGGGGACGAATTGCGGCTGCGATACCATCGATCCGCGACGATTGCGGCGCCGGTGGCTATTGCGGTCGCGACTAAGGTGGTCCCAATAATTTCGGCCGGATCGGCGGAATTGTAGTTCATCCGGATCGCGATGATCGTTGTGGGAACGAGCGTAATGCTTGACGTATTAAGCGCGAGCAAGGTACACATGGCCGGCGTGGCCGTTTCCTTGTCCGGATTCAGCTTCTGCAGCTCTTGCATGGCCTTGATGCCCATCGGCGTCGCCGCATTGCCGAGACCAAAAATGTTGGCGCTTAGATTGCTCATAATATATCCGATTGCCGGATGATCCTTCGGAACGTCCGGGAACAGCCAGCGAACGACCGGTCCGAGCAGCTTTGCAAGCTTCTTAAGCAAACCGGCGTCTTCGGCTATCCGCATCATGCCAAGCCAGAAAACCATAATGCTGATTAATCCGAAGCTTACCGTCACGCCTGATTTGGCGCCGTCGAAAGCGGCAGCCGTTACTTCGTCCATTCTTCCGTTAAATGCCGCGACAGCGACGCTCGCCACAATAAAAAACAGCCAAATCCAGTTCACCATGTCTAACGTCTCCCCCAATCTTCGCCAATAAGCTTGTCGGATCGGTCTCCCGGCCACTCCGACAAGCCCGGCAAAGTGTCGTCACTTTTTATTGCTGAAGTTCCATCCTGACGCTATCCGGCTCGTAGACCGGAACGATACCTATCGTCACGCCCTGCATTTGGAACTCCAACGTTCCT
>JAQSXN010000083.1 GCA_029256665.1 Paenibacillus sp. | reverse complement strand
AAATAGTAAAGCTACTTTTGGTTTCCGACCGTAGCAAAAAGAATCACCGCCGTGCTCGCGCACGCGATGCCTGCCTACTTAGCCGTTACGACCCTACGGCGAACCTGTCCGAAGATGCTCCGCCTTGCAGATGCTTGTTCACTTCCATCCTCATCTCGTCGATGTCGAACGGCTTGGTGAAATGCATCAGCGCTCCGAGATCCGTCGCTTCCTTGATCATGTCGAGTTCGCCGTAAGCCGTCATCATGATCACCTTGATGGAAGAATCGATGGTTTTGATATGCTTCAGTATTTCGAGGCCGTCCATACCAGGGATCTTCATGTCGAGCAATACAAGATCGGGCGACTCGCGCCTTACGATCTCTAGGGCGATCTTGCCGTTCGCAGCCTGGAACGTATTATAGCCTTCGCTGCTGAACACTTCCAAGAGCAAGACGCGTATACCGTTCTGATCGTCGACAATCAATACCTTCTTCTTATCCAAGCTTCCTCAACTCCCCGCAAATGATCGTCGTAATTCTCCATCGAAATCGATAAGAGAGTTCTCCGTCATTTTTTTATACCTATTCGAGAGCGGGAAGGAATTTTCCTGCTATTGCATACAAAAAATTACTGAATGAGAGAAAGTGTGACAACACTATGTCAACTTTGTCGGATCTTAACGCGCCGACCGCTCCGAATACGACAATGCAGCCTGCACGAAACCTTTGAAGAGCGGCTGCGGACGATTAGGTCTCGACGTGAATTCCGGATGGAATTGAACGGCCAGGAACCATGGATGCTCCTTCAGCTCGACCATCTCGACCAGACGTCCGTCCGGCGACGTGCCGGAAATGATCAGGCCAGCCGATTCGATGGCTTCTCTGTATTCGTTATTGAACTCGTACCGGTGGCGATGGCGTTCGTACACGAGCTCGTCCCCGTATTCGCGCTCAGCGATCGTCTCCGAAGCGATCTTGCACGGATACAGACCGAGGCGCATCGTGCCGCCCAAATCCTCGATATCCTTCTGATCCGGCAATAGATCGATAACCGGGTAAGGCGTCGACGAATTGATCTCCGAGCTGTTGGCGCCGGCCAGACCCGCCACGTTGCGAGCGTACTCGATAACGGCTACCTGCATGCCGAGGCAGATGCCGAAGAACGGCACTTTCGATTCGCGGGCGTAACGGATCGCACAAATCTTGCCCTCGATGCCGCGATCCCCGAAGCCGCCAGGAACCAAGATGCCGTGAACGCCCTTCAAGGCGTCGGCCGCGTTGTCGTCCGTCAACTGTTCCGCGTCAACCCAACGGATCTTCACTTCGGAATCCGCGGAGATGCCCGCGTGGCCAAGCGACTCCACGATGCTGAGGTACGCGTCGTGAAGCGCGACGTATTTGCCTACGATGGCGATCTCGGTCGTGTTGTGCAGCGACTTGACGCGCGCCACAAGACTCTCCCATTCGCGCATGTCGGGCTGATCCGTCTCCAGCTTGAGATGATTCACGACGATTTCGTCGAGACCTTCCTCGCGAAGCATAAGCGGCACTTCGTAAAGCGTCGACGCGTCGCGGCATTCGATAACCGCGTTCTCGTCGATATCGCAGAACAAGCCGATCTTGCGCTTCATGTCATCGGCAAGCGGATACTCGGTACGGCATACGATCACGTTCGGCTGGATGCCGATGCTGCGAAGCTCCTTGACGCTATGCTGGGTCGGCTTGGTCTTCACTTCGCCCGCAGCCTTGATATAAGGAATAAGCGTAACGTGAATATACATGACGTTGTCGCGGCCGATGTCGCTCTTGATTTGGCGAATCGCTTCCAGGAACGGCAAACTCTCGATGTCGCCCACCGTGCCGCCGATCTCCGTGATGACGACGTCGGAGCCGTGCTCCTTGCCCGCGCGGAAGACGCGGTCCTTGATTTCGTTCGTGATATGCGGGATGACCTGCACCGTTCCGCCCAGATAATCGCCGCGACGTTCTTTGGTAATGACGTTCGAATAGATTTTGCCCGTGGTGACGTTACTGTTCTTGGACAGGTTAATATCGATGAAACGTTCGTAGTGACCAAGGTCAAGGTCCGTCTCCGCGCCGTCGTCCGTCACAAAAACTTCCCCATGCTGATAAGGGCTCATCGTTCCCGGGTCCACGTTAATGTATGGGTCGAACTTCTGAATAGTAACTTTAAGGCCTCTGTTCTTGAGCAGTCTGCCCAGCGATGCCGCGGTAATCCCCTTGCCTAGGGAAGAGACCACGCCGCCGGTTACGAATATATATTTGGTCACTGTGATGATACCCTCCATACTCCTATGTTAATAAATAGTTTACCCCAATACTCTTCCTTATGTTGCATGCCTGCCCAACAAAAACACACGCGCAAGGCTGCCGCCGCCGCATGAAAACGGCAGGGCGACAGCCCCTCCAAACAAAAAAAGTGACACCCGTAGCTACGGGGGCACTTTTCTCTTATCGCATGTCATATGCGTATTATTGGTTAACCGAATCTGAAGCCCATGCAATAGTTTACTCTGCCTTAATAGGACATGTCAAGCATAACTAGGCGGTCTTCGGATTACTTCTCGTCGTCTTCTTCGTCTTCGAAAGATTCGTCTTCCTCTTCCTCTTCTTCATCGCCGGCGAGTTCCTCGTCCACTTCTTCGATTTCCTCTTCTTCGATTTCGATTTCTTCTTCGACCTCGGCTTCTTCCTCGGCTTCCTCGAAGTCCTCGGAGTCCTCGTCGTAAGCATCGTAATCTTCTTCTTCCGCGGCGAAATCGTCTTCCTCTTCTTCCGGGTACAGATCTTCGTCGTCCAGATCGTCGTCGTCGTTAATGATGCGGGTCCGCTTCGCGTTGCCCACCGGATCCTCGGAACGCTCCACCGGATACCAGCGTTTCAGTCCCCACATATTGCTGCCGACGCAAGCGAACCTGCCGTCGATGTTGATCTCCGTATATACCTGAGCGATAAATTGATTGATGCCCTCTTGGGACAGACCGCGAATCTTGGCGATCTCCATCATCAAATCGCGGTAGTAGTATGGCGTATTCGCCGTCTTGAGCACTTCGAACGCCAAGTCGACCATCGGCATTTCCTTCACGCGTTCCGGATCAAGCTTCAACGTAATGTTGCCGCCGCTCATATGGACACATCCTCTCTCTATGCACTGAAATGATGTACGCTGCCGTACTTGGATTATACTCGGCGAAGCAATCGCCCCCCGGCTCTCCCGAGACGGGTGCTCTCCTGCGCACGCTTTAGTCAAACTATAGTAAAACCTATTTTATTCGAAAAAGCAAGTGCAAGCCCCTTCGTTGCCCGGCAGCTCGCGACGAGCCGCGTTCCATGATACCGGAAAGCGTCCGGAACACGACAAAAAAGCGAAGGGAGCCTCCCTTCGCTTTGACTGTATCCATCCGACTCGCGTCGGAGATCCAAGAGCTTCCCGGCTCTTCCTTCATCCTATGAACGAACGCGGATTTTGCCACGGCCTGGCGCCTATTTATTTTAAAAGGGGCAAGTGGCTCATACCGCGCCGCGCCCCCCTTCATACAATAGTTCAGCATCGTCCTTCGGGAGGGGGAGCCCATTGAATACCGCCGCTATTATCCAATGGTTGCAGCAAGCGCGCGCAATCGAGTCCACGGAAGCTTCGAAACGCATCATACGGTTCCAGCATGGCAGCGACTACAGGAAGTTCGTGCGGCGGCTGTCGCAGGACGACTCGCTCCGAACGCTCCGCAAGCATATCAGCCCTCTGCCCATTATCAGGGGCGTCGCATGCACGTTGTCCGCATCCGCCATTCTGAATTCGGCGGGAGGACGAGTATGGATGGAGAAGGACTGTCTCATCAGCGTCAGTCCGTCCGCGCAGAAGGCGCAGGCGCTCGATAACGGCATGCCCTGGGGCGTACAGCAGATCAAAGCGCCGCATGCGTGGGGCATCACGACGGGACACCGGGTCAAGGTCGGCGTCATCGATACCGGAGTTGACTTCAATCATCCCGATCTCCGCCATTCCCTGCTTCGAGGCATCAATCTGCTGGGCCGCAGCAAAATGCCGTACGACGACAACGGCCACGGCACGCATATCGCCGGCACGATCGCCGCGGCGAACGGCATGCACGGCATGATAGGCGTCGCGCCACGCGCGCTTATCGCTCCCGTCAAAGCATTCGACAACAACGGCAGCGCATTTGTCTCCGACATTATTCTGGGCATCGAGTGGTGCGTCCGCAACGGCATGGACGTCATCAACATGAGCTTCGGCATGAAAAACCGCAGCAAGGCGCTGCTTGGCGCCGTCACGAACGCTTACAACTCCGGAGTGATCATCGTCGCCTCCTCAGGCAACGACGGCAAGCTCCGTTCCGTCGATTACCCCGCCCGCTATCCGCAGACGATCTCCGTCGGCGCCACGAACAAGCTGCGCAAGGTCGCGCCTTTCAGCAACCGCGGCTCGCATATCGACATCTACGCGCCTGGAGAGAAAATCACGTCGGCTTGGCTGCGCGGCAATTACAATGAAATGAGCGGCACGTCCATGGCCACTTCGCACGTCACCGGCGCGATCGCTCTGCTATTGTCGCTGTATCCGCAGCTGACTCCCGGCGAAATCAAACACATTATGAAGCGGTCCATGCAGCCGCTGCGCAGCGGCAAGAACCGCCGCATCAGCGCCGGCGAGCTGGACGTCGTGAAGATGCTGCAAGCCGCGGAGAAGCTCTAAGCTTGCTCCGCGGCTTGCATAGTCCGGCCCCGCAAGCGTATTGCGCGGCCGGAATTTTTTTTGATCGGAAATGCCAAGTCCTAAGCCTACATCCGCTCCGGCGCGGAAACGCCGACCAGTCGAAGCACGTTCGCGATCGACAGCCGCACGGCGCCGAGCAGGGCGAGACGCGCCAGCGTTTGTTCCTTGTCATCCGTAATGACGCGTTCCGCGCGGTAATAGCTATGGAAGTCTGCCGCCAGCTCGTAGACGTAGCGAATGAGGCGGTGAGGCGCGTATCCCGCTGCCGCGTCGGCGATCTCCTGCGGCAGCTCGCCGATTTTGCGGATGAGGTCGAATTCCGCCTCGCTGTCCAGCTTGCCGAGCGAGACGTTAGGGAGATCCGTCATATCGACGCCCTGCTCTTCGGCCTGGCGGAAGATGCTGCAAATGCGCGCATGCGCGTATTGCACGTAGAACACCGGGTTCTCGTTCGATGTCGAGATCGCCAGATCCATGTCGAAGTCCAGATGGGAGTCCATGCTTCTCATCGTGAAGAAGTATCGGATCGCGTCGACGCCGACTTCGTCCATCAGGTCTTCCATCGTCACCGCTTTGCCCGTCCGTTTGGACATCTTCATCTTCTCGCCGTTCTGGAACAGGCTGACCATCTGGGCGATCAGCACCGTGAGTTTAGCAGGATCGTTGCCCAGCGCTTCCATCGCCGCCTTGACGCGCGGAATGTAACCATGGTGGTCCGCTCCCCAAATGTTGATCATCCGGTCGAAGCCTCTGCCGTATTTGTCGCGATGGTACGCGATATCCGGCGTCAAGTACGTATAAGAGCCGTCGTTCTTCACGAGCACGCGGTTCTTGTCGTCGCCGAACGGCATCGTGGATAACCACGTCGCCCCTTCTTCCTCGTACACGTGTCCGGATGCCTTGAGCGCTTCCAGCCCTTGCTCCACCAGACCGTTCTCGTACAGGGAAGTCTCGCTGTACCAGACGTCGAAGCCGACACGGAACCGGGAGAGATCGCGCTTGATCTTGTCGAGCTCCTTCTCCAGGCCGAAGCTGCGGAAATAGGCGAACCGTTCCTCGGGGGAAAGCTGGAGCAGACGGTCTCCCTCTTGCTCGGACAAGCCTTTGGCGAAGCCGATAATGTCTTCGCCGTAGTAGCCGTCCTCCGGCATCTCCGCTTCCTGGCCAAACGCTTGGCGGTAACGCGCTTCGAGAGACAGCGCGAGGTTCTCTACCTGCTTGCCGGCATCGTTAATGTAGTACTCGCGAGTGACGTCGTAACCGGCGTAATCGAGCACGTTGCACAGCGCGTCGCCGACGGCGGCGCCGCGGGCATGGCCGAGATGCAGGCTTCCCGTCGGATTGGCGCTGACGAACTCCACCTGCACGCGCTGGCCTTCTCCGACGCTCGCGCGGCCGTAGTTTTCTCCCGCTTCCAGCGCGTTACGCACGACCGGATACAGATAGCTCTTGTCCATCCGGAAGTTGATGAAGCCCGGACCCGCGATCTCCGCCGATTGAATCGATGCGCTCTTCGCGTCCAAATTCTCGATGATGGCTTCCGCGATCTGGCGCGGATTCCGTTTGGCGAGCTTCGTCAGTTGCATGGCGGCATTGGTCGCCAGATCGCCATGGGTCTTGTCCTTCGGCACCTCCAGGACGAAGGTTGGCAACTGGTCGCGCTCGACCAATCCCGCCGCGACGACCGCGTCAGCGATCGCCGTTCTTACCTGCTCGTACATCGCTTCCAACACATTCACATTCGTATTCATCCTTCAAGCTCCTCCTGTATATGGAGACGGATATGGAACCGTCCCGATAATCGTTCTTCGACAAGCAAGCCGTAAGCCCACTCCAGACTAAACGGGAGCTCCGACGGCAACCCGTTCTCGTCGCTCTCCGCGCCGCCGCCCCCAATCGACAGCTCCGACGTGTCGGTCTCGAGCCGGAACGCCGTCTCCGCGGAACGATAGCTGCCCATCCTGCGCTGGCCGGCGACGAACAGCTGCTCCATCTTCACCGCGCCGCTGCGCGTAAGCGCCAGCTCGCCGCGCGAATAGCGGATCAGCGTGCGCACTTCGCCATCCGCTTCCGTATATCGAATATAGACCGATCTAGCCTTGCGGAACCATTGCCCGCGGTAGGTTTCGGTCATTCGTTCTCCGTCCTGCACGCTCTCGAGCGTCAGGACGATGTTTTTCCCGCTTGCTTCCATATCGTCTATAACTCCCGCGTTGTTCGAAATGTCATGTTACTACTATATACAGGAAGTGCCGCAATTTCAACGATTGCCTGCCGGTCAGCGTCCGGAAGCGTAAGGCACGATGGCTTGCCAAGCGCCGACGCGGTCGTCCAAATTGCGCATGTGCTTGGTTGGAATCGGACTGGTGGACGGCAGCTTGAGCAAGGCTACTTCTCGCGGCAAAGCATCCGTTTTTTTGCCATAATACTTGCGGAACGTGTCGAAAGCCTTGCTGCCGTTGAACGCGATGCACGTGATGCCGGGGTAATGCTCCAGCAGACCGGGAAAGTCGTTCGGGAGCTCCGCCTTGATATTGACGTCCAGACTCCCCTCCCGCTCGCAGGAGTAAATGACGTCCCAAAGCGCCAGGCGATGCTCCTGCAGGAAGGTTAACCGCTTGTTGTAATCGGCGTCAGGCGTGGCGTAGGAAGCTGGCTGGGCGGCGTCCATGGCTGCTTCTGCCGGCAACAAGGGGCTTGCGCCGCCAAACAAGGCGTATACGACGCGCCAGAAGTAATTTTGCGGATTGCCGTAGAACTGTCCGTGCTCCAGCGACTTCACGCTGGGCGCCGTGCCGGCGATCAACACGCGGGCCCGGTCGTCGATGACGGGCGGGAACGAATAGATGCGCTCGCTCAAGCGGCGCTCACCTCCATGCTGCTTCATTAGTAAGTAGCTATACCATACCGCTAATGCGGCATGCAGATCAAATCGGAGGAGCGGCTTGCTTACGATGGTCAGCTTACCTACACATCATTCTACCTACCGATTGAATATCCATGTACTCTGTCCCCATTTCGCCATGGCCACGGCGGCTACGGCCACGGATAATCAGACGATTTCTTCACGCCTTTAACACTATCCCCACAACTCAGGTTGCTCTAACGCACAATATGACTTCATCAACTCCATTTATCTGCTTATCTACATTCAACTGCATTCAGTTGCTTAGCTGCTTAGCCGCATAAAGCTCTTAGCTACATTCAACTGCATTCAGTTGCTTAACTGCTTAGCCGCATAAAGCTCTTAACTACATTCAACTGCAAGTAACTTCACTCCACACCTCCCCGTTCATCCCTTCACTTGTTTGCCTGATTAGAGGGGATACTGTTCAAGGCAGTCCACCACCGAAGTCAAGGTGAAACGACTGTCGCAGTCCTTGGCGGCGCAGCGCGTTTCATTCGAAAATCAAACCAGCCACCCCGCTTACCGCGGAATGGCTGGTTTGTGGTGATCGCCCCTTATCATGCTGAGCAACGCCGCGCGGCTGGTGATTCGCGCGGCGCGCTTCTTGCTTACGCCAAGTAGTACGAGCGAAGCTGCTCGAGCTCGGCGGAGCCGAGGCCAAGCCCTTTCGTCCAGTAGCCCTCGAAGCTGCCGTACCTTGCGTCGATCTCCTCGAAGGAGGCGGCCAAATAAGCAGGGCGCGCTTCCGACATCGCGAGCAAGACTTCGGGTCTCAGCTTGCCCATCAGCGCGGCATGCGGATTCTGGTCGCCTCTGCCGCCCAGCATGCCGGCGCGGAATC
The DNA here is from genome assembly GCA_029256665.1 of Paenibacillus sp. Classification (GTDB taxonomy): domain Bacteria; phylum Bacillota; class Bacilli; order Paenibacillales; family Paenibacillaceae; genus Pristimantibacillus. The sequence continues at coordinate 1,941 of JAQSXN010000083.1, read as the reverse complement.
GCTCGGCGAACAGATTCGTTAGCGCGTAGTCCGTCAGGATCACTTCCCTGTCAACGCCCAGCGCCTGCAGGATGAGCGAAGCGAGGAATCCCGTGCGGTCCTTGCCGGCGGCGCAATGGAACAGGAACGGAGCGCCCTCCAGCTCCAACAGCTTGCCGAAGAAAGCAGCCGACAACGCCGCGTTGCCCACCATGTGGCGGTTCATATGCGCGAGCATATTTTCGTCGATCTCCTCCAGCTTCATCATTTCGTCCGGATTGGCCGTGGACATGAACGAGAGCTGCTCGTTGCGTTCGCTCCCGAAACGCGGGCTAGGACTGTGCGCAAGCTCCGCATCGGTACGAAGATCGCAGATCCATGCGATGTCCAACTGCGCGAGGTATGCGATATCCTCCGGAGTCAACCTGGACAAGTCGGCCGAACGGTACAGCCTTCCCCACCTCACCGGACGTCCGCCCGCGCCTTCATAGCCGCCCATGTCCCGGAAGTTCAAGCCGCCAAGCAACGGCAAGACGCGCTCAGCGACGGGAATAACGCCAAGCTCGCCGAATTTCACGAAATAATAGCCCCTTGCGCCGGGGTTAGGATCCTGGAAGATCAATTCTTGCGCCTGCGTAACGACCGCCACCAGATGAGCGCTGCTTTCGTCGAGCTCGGGCCGCTCGCTGCGATAGATCCATGCTTTGTCCGTCTCCACCGGCGGATTCCAGCTGATGCGAAGCGCAAGGCCGTCCATCCTCTCCATCGCCACGAGCGTCAAAGCGGCTTGCTTCACCTGTTGTTCCGTATTCATCGTTATGTTCTCCCTCTCCGGCAGCCCGTCCTTGGACAGGCTGGTTAAATGAATGGCTCTTATGAGCGTCTGCGCATCTTGAGCTTCAATCGATTCGATATTAATTCCACGCTAAATACCATGGCGAAAATCACGATGCCGACGAACAACGCCTGATCGAACTTGTAGCTGCGCATCGCGTGGGACAGCTCGAAGCCGATCCCTCCCGCGCCTACCGCGCCGAGAATCGTGGACTCCGCCAAATCTCCTTCGAAACGCATGACGCACCAAGCCATCAGAGCGGACAACGCGCAGGGAAGCACGCCCTGCAAGACGATCTGCAGCCAGCTCGCGCCCGTGGAGCGCAAGGCTTCGATGACGCCATCGTCTACTTCCTCCAGCGACTGGGCAAATACTTTGACCAAGCTTCCCGTCGCTCCCACCATGATGGCGAGCACGCCGGGGAGCGGCCCCATGCCGACCGCGACGATGAAGATAAGCGCCCAAATCAGCGTGGGGATGGCGCGAAGCAGCGAGGCCGCACCGCGAACGATCACCGCAGCGGCGGGATGAGGCGTAATATTCGACGCCGCAAGAAAGGCGAGGAAAAAGGCCAGCGCGATGGCCAGCACCGTGCCGAGTATCGCGACTTGAATCGATTCTACAGCCGCCGCCAGCACATGCCGCCACTCCGAAGGGTCCGGCGGGAACATCAACGACGCCGTCTTGGCCAGCTTCTCCGCGCCCGTGAGCAAGCGTCCGTAGTCCAGCTCCAGCTGGATCAGGCTGAACACGAAGAACAGCGCCGCGAACGCTCCGATCCAGCCGAGGCGCAGCTTGCCTCTCGCGCGCCCGCCTTTGTTCGCAGGCTTGCCGGCGTCGACTACGTTTGAATGCCGCTCCGGATATTGAACCGTCGATGCCATTAGATGATCCTCTCCCTAATCCGGTTGGTCAGAAACTCCGTGGCGAGCACGATCGCGAGTACCAGAAGCACCGCCATGCTGACCTCCTTATATTGGAACAGCTTGATGCCCGATTGGATGGCAAAGCCCAGTCCGCCTCCGCCGACCATGCCGACGATCGTGGATGCCCGAACGTTGATCTCTAGGTTAAAGAGCGACCATCCCACGAAGCTTGGCAGAAATTGTGGCAGCACCGCTTGGCCG
>JAQSXN010000082.1 GCA_029256665.1 Paenibacillus sp. | reverse complement strand
GATTAATCAGGAAGTTTGTTCGGCCATTATAGATAAAGCCTGCGATCGAGAGATCGCAGGCTTTATTCTAATACTTTAGCTTCAGCAAGCCCCGTTCCTCGACAAACGTCGAAGTATTGAACAGGAACAACGCGTCGCCGATGCCGTTCTGCTCCATGTAATCGCCGATGTTGCCGTTGTAGTAACGAACGTCGATCATGTGGATTTCCTCCACGTGGCTGGTCAGGAAAGGCAGCATGCTGTGCGCGTAAGAGTCCTTGACGATCAGCAGCTTTCCGAGGTCCGCTTCCTCTTCGGAGAGCTCGCTCTTCACGGTGACGAGCGAGTGCACGCCGCCCTGGAAGTAGGCGTATTTGTCCTTCTTCTCAAGGTAGCTCTCGTCATAGAGACCGTCTCTGGTCTCGTCTGTATCGGCGATATACAGTTCGGTGGCGACGGACTGCTTAGGCTCGTAGATTTCTATGGAATCCGGGTCGACTCCGCCGAATTGGCTCTTCGTATGGTAGCTGCCTAGGAAGGAGTCCGTCACCTTGCGGATCCGAAAATCCTCCTCCGCGAGCGGCTCCCAGCCCATCGACTCGGCATACGCCCGATAAGCGATGTAGGCGCCGTAGCTGGTCCAGTGATGATCGGTACGGTAATAGAGCGGCCTCTCCGCGCTTACGCCGTCCCCGCTATTCCCTTCCCCGGATAAAAAATCGAAGCCGTCCAAGAACGTTATGTCGCTGCCCAGCCGCTCGCCGATCCACTCGTGTACGTCCTTCTGCGGGTAAGCGTCCGCCAGCCAAGGCAGCCGGTCCGGATACAAGCCGATGGAGTTGGGCGCCAGCATAAACGAAAGGTTTGTTGCGGGATGATTGGCGGCGAATTGTCCCAAGGCATCCACGTAAGAGCCAAGCTCCTCGTAGTCGGGCCGTTCGAATTTCTCGAACAAATAGTCATCGTCGCCGAGGAAGACGCCGTTGTTCTCCTTCTGCAAACGAAGCTGCTCCAGCTTCGACTTCGCCGCGATGAAGCCGTTACGGAACGGGAAGTGGTCGGTCACGTACAACTCCGCGTCCTTGGCGTATTGTTGGGACCGGATGCGGTCCCAGGACAGCTCCGGCTTGCTCTGCAGGCTGCGGTTCTCCAGTTCCGAGAAGATCGTTTTGGGCTGGAACGCGAACAAGAGAAGCAAGCCGGCAAGCAACGAGAGGAAGCCCCCTATATAAACGCGATCTATCCATTTGGCAGTCATAGGCGAAGCTCCTCCTTGCTAGAAATACGAGTTCAAAAAGTTGAGAAGCGGACTTTTTGAACAACCTCTAAAAGCGGAAATAAAGAAACGGATTAAAAGTGGCATCGACGAGATAGGCGACGGACATGAGCAGCAGCAATGCGTGCCAGACGAGTCCGACTAACGGATAGAGACTGGATAGGCTCCCGGTGTCGCCGCCCTTCTCCGTTGTTGATCCGCCTAGCGCAGCCGCGGAATCCGGCCGAAGCCGGCGCCAACGGAGCGAAGCCAGGACGAGCAATACAAGCAGAATGGCGTTCGTGTAGAGCAAATAGCCGGTATGACGATCGGCCCATACCCCGCTTCCTCCGAACATCGCTCCCAGATAGGCCATGATCTGGCTCGTCTCTTCAAAAGCGAATAATACCCATCCGACCAAAATAAGCGCGATCGCGTACAGATGGCTGATCCACCTAGGCAATCCCCGCAGCAGCCGGAGCATAAACAGCTTTTCCGCGATCAGGATGATGCCGAAATACAGTCCCCACAATAGAAAGTTCCAGCTCGCGCCGTGCCAGATGCCCGTCAGCAGCCATACGATCAGGATGTTGCGAAGCTGCTTGGGGAGTCCGAGCCGATTGCCGCCGAGCGGAATATAGACATAATCCCTGAACCAGGCGCCTAGCGAAATATGCCATCTCCGCCAGAAATCCGTCATGCTGGTTGCCGTGTACGGTTTATTGAAGTTTTCGTTGAACCGGAAGCCGAACATCAGGCCGAGTCCGATCGCCATGTCGGAGTATCCGCTGAAGTCGAAATAAATTTGGAACGCAAACGCGATAATTCCAAGCCAAGCGGTTAGAGCCGGCAGCCCTTCGAAGCCTCCGCCCGACGAGACGTCGTGCCATAGCAGTCCGATATTGTTGGCCAGCAGCACCTTCTTGGCGAGTCCGATCGTGAAGCGCCTAATGCCTTCGGCGAACATGGCCGCATCGACGCGCCGCTCGCGCAGCTGCTTGGCAACCGTGTTGTATTGCACGATCGGTCCGGCGACAAGCTGCGGGAAAAGAGAGACGAACGTCGCGAAATCGATCCAGTTGCGCTGCGCTTTGGCCTGCCTCCGGTAGATGTCGATGATATAGCTCATCGACTGGAACGTATAGAAGGAGATTCCGATGGGCAACGGCAGATCGGTCGGCGGAATAGACGTGCCGAGCAAAGCGTTGACGTTGCCGATCAGAAAGTCGGCATATTTGAAGAAACCGAGCATGCCAAGATTCACGATGACGGAAGACGCGAGCACCGCCTTGCGGCTGCGTTCGCTCCTCCCCGGCTTGTCTAGGATCAAGCCGAATAAATAATCCGCCAGCGTGGAAAATAACATTAAAAGGATGTAAATCGGCTCGCCCCATGCGTAAAACACTAGGCTTGCCAGGAATAGCAGCAAGTTTTTCACCCGCCAAGGCGACAGGTTATAGAGCAACAGGACGACAGGCAGGAACAGAAACAGAAACAGCAGGCTGCTGAATACCATGAGGGTTAGCTTACTTTACGGTTTGTTCGAACTTTGCGGCGACATCGGCCGCGTCTTTGGCGATGGCGAACAAGACGAAGTTCCCTTTGGTGACCAGCTTGTAGTTTTTGGCGTTCTCGTACTGATCCGGCAAGTACTCCTCGAACGACTTCTGCACGGCTGCTGCGCGTTTCTTGATGCCTTCTTCGACCGTCTGAAGATCCTTGGCATCCTTCAATTGGAAGACGGCGAATTCGGTCGTGGAAATGTTCATCATGGGCATCATGACGACGTAGTCCTGGAATAAAGCCGCGTCAAGACCATACATATCCTTCAGCATCGTATCGTCGGCTTCGATAAACGCGGGACGATCGGCTTCGTCGACGAGCGCCTCCATCACGAATCGCGACGTGCCTTCCTTCGCGGGTTCCTTGCTTTCTCCGCCTTCCGCCCCGCCGTTGCCGCCGTCCGGTTCTTCCCCGCCGTTGCCGGCATTTGTTCCGCTCCCCGCATCCGGCGTCTCCGTTGGAGCGACCGTTGCCGATTCCGTTGCGGTTGGTTCCGCGTTACCTTTATTGTCATCTGCGCCGCAAGCGGCAAGCGCGAAACCCATCGCTAAAACCATCATCATGTTTGCAACTCTTTTTTTCATCATGTCCATCTCCTTGTCGATCGTGGTAGTATTTGCGCTATGCGCTTACCGGTTCTGACGAGTCCCTTCTCCGGAAGGTTGCATGCAAGTTTGCATTGGATTTTTTTGTTATGGGCCGACGGGTGGCTTTCAAAGGGGTCGCAGATCACGTCCCATCTGTGTTAGAATGCATACTAAGAGCAATTCCGCGCGAGAAGCGCCGGCAAGTAGGAGGACGACAATGGAGTATATCAGCACTAGGGGCAAGATAGGTTCAATCGGCTTTATCGACGCGTTTATGATGGGACTGGCGGATGACGGAGGTCTGCTCGTGCCGAAGGAAATTCCGGTCATATCCGAAGCAACGCTGAAAGAGTGGCAATCGCTTAGCTACCAAGAGCTGGTGCTTGCGATATTCTCGCATTACACGAACGGCGAAATTCCGGAAGACGAGCTGAAGGAGTTGGTCGAAGCGAGCTACGGCACGTTCCGCGACCCCGAAGTCACGCCGGTGCGCCGCATCCGCGAAGATCTGTATTTGCTGGAGCTGTTCCACGGTCCGACGTTCGCGTTCAAGGACATCGCGCTGCAATTCATGGGCCAGTTCTACTCGTACGTCGCTAAGAAAACGGGCAAAAAAATTCATATATTAGGCGCGACGTCCGGCGATACCGGCGCTTCCGCGATCGAAGGCGTTAAGGGCAAGGAAGGGATCAAAATCTGCATTCTGCATCCGACGGGCAAAGTCAGCAAGGTGCAAGAACTGCAGATGACGACCGTTCAGGACGACAATGTGCTTAATCTGTCCGTGGAGGGCAATTTCGACGATTGCCAGCGGATGATCAAGGAGCTGTTCGCGGACCTGGACTTTAAGTCGGCCAACCATCTGGCGGCGATCAATTCCATCAATTTCGTGCGCATTCTGGCGCAGACGGTCTATTACTTCTATTCGTACTTCCAAGCGGCGAAATCGACGGGCAAGTGGGAGCCGGTCAACTTCAGCGTGCCGACGGGCAACTTCGGCGACATCTTCGCCGGTTATGTAGCGAAGCGAATGGGATTGCCGGTGGGCAAGTTGATTCTCGCCACTAACGAGAATAACATCCTGGAGCGTTTCATCCACGAGGGCGTATATATGCCGGGCGACTTCCGCATGACGTACAGCCCGTCCATGGACATCCAAGTCGCGAGCAACTTCGAACGTTATCTGTATTATGTTCTGAACGAGGACGCCGCCGAAGTGAGCCGCCTGATGGAGCAGTTCAAGACGGAAGGCGAAATCAGCATTCCGGAGGATGCGCTCCGCAAGGTGCAGGCCGAGTTCGCCGCGCACGGCGTCGGCGGTCAAGAATGCCTCGACACGATCTCCGACTACCAAGCGAAATTCGGTTACCTTCTGGATCCGCACTCGGCATGCGGCGTAGCGGCGGCCGACCGTTGCGGTCAAGAAGGCGAGATCAACATCTCGCTGGCGACGGCGCATCCCGCCAAGTTCGACGAAGCGATCCGCCTGTGCGGCATCGAGCAGAAATTCCCGTCGCAGATCGCTTCGCTGTTCGACAAGCCGCAGCGCCAAACGTTCGTTGACGGCAAGCTTGAAGACATTACCAAGGAACTGATCAAGTTCTATCGCGCGTAACAAGCGACTTTGATGCTAAGCCCGTCCGGGATTCTAATCCGGTCGGGCTTTTTGGCGCGCTTGGCAGCGCATTGACCAAGGAGTGAGTGTCGTGATTAATTCAACGGAATAATTGAACTTGTCCCGAACATATAATCGATTTTAGAAGGAAGGTATGAACCAATTCGATAGGGAGGTGTGCGATTATGGGGAAAATTCACATGAAATCTTCCACGAAAGGCGTCATGCTAGGAGCCTCGATGACCGGTGGTTGGTTACTGGCCGACCTGCTTCTTCCGGAACCGTGGGGCGACGTTGCCTTATTTTCGGCCATGGCGATTATGAATATAGGACTCGGGTGGAAGCTCGGCAAAATGTTCGATCAGCGGGAGACCGAGGAAACCGGGGCCAGAGCCATCGACGCCAAAAGTGCGGCCAACTTGGAATCTCGATCATAAGACCCAGCCTGAACCGAACTTTTTGAACATTCCATAGCGGGAGGTGAGGGCATGTGGGTTAAGCCTGATTTTGAAGTCATAGAGGTTTGTGCCGAGGTTACCGCATACGCGTATCAGAAGTAAATGGAATACAACGTGCCGGAGAAATCCGGCATATGTTATTTAGAGGGGGATACAACATGTATTTGAAGATACTGGGGTCATCCGCAGGAGGCGGTTTCCCTCAGTGGAACTGCGACTGTCCAAACTGCCGTCGTGCTCGGACCAATGATGCGTCTCTTCAACCCCGAATGCATAATTCGTTGGCCTTAAGCGATAACGGAGAGTCATGGTATCTAATTAATGCCACCCCCGACGTAAGCGCACAGATCGAATCCCACTCCGAGCTTCAACCGGGTTCGTCGGAGATACGCCATACGCCTATACTTGGCGTGCTGCTTACGGATGCTGAACTGGATCACACGATGGGATTGCTTCATTTAAGAGAATCGGCGGAAATCGACGTTTATGCCGCTGCCCCTGTATTAAGCGCACTTCAAGAACCCTTCCCTATCCAACAAATCCTGGGGCCTTATGCGAAGTTTCGATGGTTGGAAGCGCGGCCGCAGGAATGCTTTCCACTATTTGGGGGGAGAATATTGGTATATCCTTTTTTTATGGGCTCTAAGCCACCTCGATACGCGTCCGTCTACCATAATCGCTTAAAGGGAGCAGAGTATTGTTCTCCTTGGGTGATCGGTTACCGGCTCGTCGACCAATGGACGGGCGGCAAGGCTGTGTATGCACCCGGAGTTGAGTCATGGACGAAAGAGCTGGAGCGGCAATTGGAGAATGCGGATTGTATATTGATCGATGGGACCTTCTGGCATTCAGACGAGCTCATAAATCTGGGGATTTCGGATCTGGCGGCATCTGAAATGGGACATATCCCGATCGCGGGCCGCAATGGCAGCCTGGAACGCCTTACCCGAATATCGGCACAGCGTAAAATATATATTCATATCAACAACACGAACCCGATCCTCGACGAAGATTCTAAGGAGTACCGCTGCCTAAAGGAGCAGGGAATTGAAGTGGGTTGCGATGGTATGGAATTGGAGGTCTGAGCATGAGTCAGCACTTGCTGTCAAATGAACAATTAACAATCAGATTACGGGAAGTCGGGGAGTTGCGCTACCACGATAAACATCCCTTTCACATACGGATGCATGAAGGTAAGCTGAGTCCGGAACAACTTCGGGCTTGGGTTGCGAATCGGTTCTATTATCAAAAGAACATCCCCGTCAAAGATGCGCTCATTCTCTCGAAGCTCCCAACCAGGGAAGATCGGCGCAACTGGATTCAGCGTATTATTGACCATGATGGAACGGAGGGGGACGAGGGCGGAATCGAAGCCTGGATCCGTCTTGGCGAAGCAACCGGCATATCGAGAGAGGAAATGCTGGATGAGCGTCATGTCCTTCCAGCCGTTCGTTTCGCGGTTGACGCGTATGTGAACTTCTGCCGTCTTCAGCCTTGGCTTATTGCCGTTGCCTCCTCTTTGACGGAATTGTTCGCCCCTGTGCTTATTTCGCGGAGAATTGCCGTATTTGAGCAGTTGTATCCCTGGATTCGACCAGAAGGTCTGGCATATTTTCAAGCAAGGCTGCATCAGGCCCCCCGCGACGCCGACCATGGAATGGAGCTCGTATTGCGCGAATGCAAGGACCGCAGGGAACAAGATCAGGCTATAGCTGCGCTTCATTTCAAGTGCGATGTGCTTTGGTCCATTCTTGATGCGTTAAGTCTGGCGTTCCCCAATCGCGAGGATGAGCGATGATAGCATGGGAGTTATCGGAGCAGATCAGGTTGCGCAGTCCGGCCCGCATGAAATTCGATAAGGCAAGGCAAACGGATTTACTTCTTCTTCCTGAACGGGTCATTCGTCTGAATCCAACAGCCGGGGCTATTCTTTGGTTATGCGACGGAGAGCGGACAATTGCTCAAATCATCGAGGAATTAGAGACTAAATTTCATCAAACAGACCTGAAAGCGGATATCCTCGAGTTTCTTACTCAAGCAGCAGATCGGGGGTGGGTGGAATAGTGGAAGCAAGCATACCGTATGCGCTGTCCGCAGAAATCACTCATCGTTGCCCCCTGCATTGCGTCTACTGTTCAAATCCGATAGAGCTTACCAAAAGAGAGAATGAACTGACTACGGAGGATTGGATCAGAGTATTCGAAGAGGCCAGCGAGCTAGGCATCGTACAGATACACCTAACGGGCGGCGAGCCGCTCTTAAGACCGGATGTAGACCAGCTAATCAGGCGCGCTCGCGAATTAGGCCTGTTTGTAAATTTAATTACAAGCGGTGTAGGAGTTACGGAAAAACGTCTTCAGCAGCTGATTAAGGCGGGGATTGATAGCATACAACTAAGCGTTCAAGCTTCCGAGTCTGATCTAGCGGATACCATTGCAGGTTCCAAATCCCATGAATTCAAAGAACGAACGGCAAAAATGATTCGTGATGCGGGTCTTTCCTTACATATGAACGTTGTTCTGCACCGACAGAATATTCATTTAGTTGAAGATATGATCGAGCTTTGCGTGTCGTGGGGAGCTAATCGGCTGGAACTTGCCAATACCCAATATTATGGCTGGGCGCTATTGAACCGTCAGCATCTGCTGCCAACCAGGGCGCAGCTTACGGCCGCGGAAGAAGCCTATATACGGGCCAAAGCGCGTTTTGGTCAAAAGCTAGAGCTGATCTGGGTCCTGCCGGACTATTATGAGGAATACCCTAAGCCCTGTATGGGAGGGTGGGGAGAAATCTCCATGACCGTGGCTCCCGATGGTAAAGTATTGCCCTGTACTGCGGCATCGAGTATTAAAACCTTGAAATTCGAATCCGTTAAAGAACGGAATTTGCAATGGATATGGCAGGAATCCGCTGCCTTTAATGCCTACCGCGGGTTTGATTGGATGGCTGAGCCTTGCCGGAGCTGCGATCATCGTTTCCGTGATTTTGGGGGATGCCGGTGCCAGGCTTATCTGTTAACAGGCGACTCGCAGCAAGCAGATCCTGTATGCAAGTGGTCACCTCATCACCATAAGATAACTGAAATCATTTCGTTTATTAATGAAGCGGACCATAAACGATCGGGGTGTGACAACGATCCATTAATCCCTGCTTATTCTTATCGCGGCAGCTTAATAAAAAACGGAGGAGCTCCATGATCGCATGGAACTCCTTTTTTGTTGCGCACTGACACCGGTCAACCTCCGGACTTTAGGAAACAGTGATTGTACCCGTCATATTATCATGGCCCGAGCCGCATTGAATCGAGCAATAATAATCGTAAGTACCGGCTTTGTCTACCGTGAAAGTAACCGTTTGATCGTTTTGCAAGTTGATATTAAGATCAGGTATTTCCACGCCATGATTGCCGTCCGTGTTCTTGAGAGTCAGCTTGACGGTATCGCCGACATTCAGTTTTATTTCCGGTGGATCAAAGGCGAAGTTTGTCGCCGACAGGGTAATTTCTTTGGTTTGTCCGCCAGCATTGGAAGGGTCTGTATTAGTAGACGGATTGCCCGAATTGTTAGCGTTATTACCGCAAGCGCTTAACATCAGAACGATAGTCAGCATCGCTGCCGCAAAGATCAGACGAGATTTCTGTTTCATGCATGTCCTCCTCGATATGTAAATTGGGAGGGGATAATCCCTCTCCATAAAGATGACCTTGAGGACGTTCTTTTATACCTTAAATGACTGAGAAATTGATGCGATGGAACCGAAGTTGGCGATTATCAAAGATAGCGGATGTGTTTGCATTGTTTTTAAATATGTTGGAAATATTATCTTACAAAGGATGTTCAAACTTGTACTAACATGAAATTTCAAATGAAAACATGAAGGGATCGTTCAAATGAAAAAAACTCACGCAGCAATTGGTGTCGCCATTTTAAGTACAAGCCTCGTGTTAAGCGCCTGCAGTAATAATACCAATGAACCGGCGCCGGCTCCCAGTCCAACCGAAAGTGCTCCTTCCGCGCAACCGGGGAAGGTAACGGGAACCTCCTTTAAAAATTTTGGCACCTATGGCTTTGATTTAAACAATACCCGTCATGTGCCTTATTCGGAGGTAACGGCTGAGAACGTTTCGGAATTGGGCATGATATGGACCGCAGACCTCAAAGAGTTGGACAAAGACGTCAAGAACGGAAATCAATGTTATCCTGTTGTCGTTGACGGCGTGGTATACATTACGACTGCCGGGAATCAGGTATTTGCCTTCGATGGCGCAACCGGCAATCAAATCTGGCACTGGAAGCCTTCCGCCGAGCAAGCCGCAACTTTCAGCAAGTCAGGGATTATCGCCAACCGCGGTGTTGCTGTAGGGGAAGGCAAAGTGTTCATGCTCACCATCGACAATCAAATTGTATCCCTGGATCAAAAGACGGGGGAGCTTATCAAAATGGTGCCGATCTCCGACTCCATCGATGGGGTTACGCTGGAGAACGGCTATTATGAAACGACGGCTCCCGTTTATTATAAGGGGAATATATATATTGGCAGCAGCGGAGGGGACAATGGCGTTCGCGGATTCGTTAACGCTTATAAAGCGAGCGACCTTTCGCCGGCTTGGGATACGCCATTCTGGACAGTTCCTCCAAAAGGGCAAGATTGGTTGGCAAACAGCAATTTCCAAGGCGGAGGCGCGGTATGGAACCCGCCGGCCATCGACGAAGAGACGGGTATGATGTATTTTGCGGTCGGCAACCCGGCGCCTGACTTTTATGGCGAATCCAGGCCGGGCGATAACCCGTATACGGACTCGGTAGTTGCCGTCGATGCCGCGAATGGCAAGCTCATATGGGCGAAGCAAGAAGTTAGCCACGATCTCTGGGATTATGATGCCGCTGCCTCGCCGATGATTCTTAATGCAACCGTAAACGGGAAACAACAAAAAATCGTGGTGCAAGGCGGGAAGTCGGGAGTATGGTTTGCATGGGACGCAAAAACGGGGGATGTCGTTTGGGATGGAGTTCCTTTTGCAAGAAT
>JAQSXN010000081.1 GCA_029256665.1 Paenibacillus sp. | reverse complement strand
CTTTGGCAAAGCAGCTCGTGAAATAGGGGACATGCTCGATGCCGACGCTTTCGGCGATTGCCGCGATGGGCCAATCCGTCTTAAGCAGCAGCAGCTTCGCCTGCTCCAGCCGATAGCGCATGAGATATTCCATCGGCGTCAGGCCAAAAGCCTGTTTCATGCAACGCGTTATGTAGTTGTAGTGAAAGCTGAGCGCCGTGGACAGCCCCTCGCCCGTTACGGGAGAGCGGTAATGGGTTTTCAGGTAAGCCTCCGCGCTTTCGGCTACCTTGATGGCCGGACTTGTGTAGGCTTCGTTTTGCCGCAGATCAAGCAAGCGAAGCAGCTCCTCGAACGTCTGCTGCCGCGACCAGAAGGCCCGCGACTGCTTCTCCGAAGCCGCTTCGTTAATCTTGTGCATGAGCCGAAACGCCTGTTCCGGATACGGCAGCGTCCAGCTTTGGCGGATTTGGAGCGAGTACGGCGAAATAAGAAATTCGCTGCGATGGGAGTCGTGGTCGGCATGGCGATGAGCGAGCGACTCATCGAAGACGGTCCATGACGCGGGCGAATGGAAGTGGAGCCAATAAAACGCCGTGTTCTCTTCCGCGGGACGAACGGAATAATGGCTGCGGTCCGGCAGCAGCAAGACGCTCTGGCCCCGTGCGAGGTTCCACTGCTGTCCTTCCTCACCTATAAATAACGTGCCCGACTCCACCGCAATAAAATCGAACACGCCCAATGCGGTGCGGTTAGGGTGTTCATCGCCGGGCTTATGAAACGTTTTGCCGCTTTCCAGGCAATAGGGAAGCGGCGGAACGGACAGGCTGATGACGGTATGCACGGAAGACGGCACCTCGCATTCTTTCATGGCATGGCAGTGTGAAATCGAGTAAGTCTTCGGTTGGGTTTGTTCGTATTCCTCATGGGTTACGGACACTACAATAGATCTTATCAGGATGATATCGATAAAATCAATAGAATGGCGAAGGAGCAGATAACAATGGGACAAACGAAGCAAGCGGAGATTAAAGGCGCAAGCAGCCTTCAAGTGGAGGATCCCTTCTGGAATGGATATCGGAGCCTTGTTCGCGATGTTGTCGTTCCGTATCAATGGGAGGCGTTAAACGACCGGGTCGCCGGCGCGGAGCCGAGCTACGCCGTTCGCAACATGAAGGCCGCTGCAGGCGATTTGAACGCCGAGTTTGGCGGCTTCGTATTTCAGGACAGCGATCTGTACAAGTGGCTCGAAGCGGTAGGTTATTTGCTGAGGGAGCGGCGAGACCCGGAGCTGGAGGCGATCGCGGACGAGCTGATCGAGACGATAGAACGGGCGCAGGAGCCGGACGGGTATCTCAATACGTTCTACGCGCTCAAGGAACCCGGCAAACGGTTCACGAATTTGACCGAATGCCACGAGCTGTATTGCGCGGGCCATCTGATGGAAGGCGCGGTCTCTTATTACGAAGCGACGGGCAAGCGCAGGCTGCTCGACGTCGCTTGCAGGTTCGCCGATTTGATCGGCCGCGTCTTCGGACATGGCGAAGGCCAAATTCAGGGATACGACGGCCATCAAGAGGTCGAGCTGGCGCTTGCGAAGCTGGCCCGTGCAACCGGCAACGAAAGTTACATGGCGTTAGCGAAATATTTTATCGACGAACGCGGAGCGAAGCCGAGCTTCTTCGAAGCGGAAGCCGAACGCCGCGGACGAACGACGCATTGGCATAAGGGAGACATAACGATCGACCATGCCTACTTCCAAGCGCATTTGCCCGTTAGGGAACAAGCGGTCGCGGCAGGCCATGCGGTCAGAGTCGTCTATATGTGCGCGGGAATGGCGGATGTTGCGAAAGAAACCGGCGACGAAGCGTTGGCGGAGGCTTGCGAACGGTTATGGCGCAACATTACGGATCGGCAGATGTACGTGACCGGCAGCATCGGATCGATGGCTTCCGGCGAGGCGTTCAGCGTCGATTACGATTTGCCTAACGATACCGCTTACGCGGAAACTTGCGCGTCGATCGGACTTGTATTTTTCGCCAAACGGATGCTGGAGCTGAAGCCGCGCGGAGAAGTGGCGGACGTGATGGAACGCGCGCTCTATAATACGGTGCTGGCGGGCATGGCGCAGGACGGGAGGAGCTTCTTTTACGTCAATCCGCTCGAGGTAGCGCCTCATGTATGCGATCGCGGCAACCTTGGCTTTAATCACGTGAAGCCCATTCGCCAGGAGTGGTTCGGCTGCGCCTGTTGCCCGCCTAATATCGCGCGGCTGCTGTCGTCTCTTGGCGATTACGCCTATACGGTCCAAGGCGGGACGATTTACTCGAACTTATTTATCGGGGGAAGCGGCACGTTCGAGACAACCGGAGGTTCTGTGAAGCTGAAACAGCGATCGTCGCTGCCATGGAGCGGCGAAGTCGAATACGAGGCGGAGCTGGATCATCCGATCCGATACGAATTAGCCGTTAGAATGCCGGGCTGGAGCACGGGCTATGCCGCGAAGCTGAACGGCGAGGCGCTTGCCGATCTGCCGGTAATAGACGGTTATATCCGAATCGATCGGCAGTGGAGCGGCGGGGATAGGCTGGAGCTTAGCTTCGAAATGCCCGTGCAGCGCGTCCGCAGCCATCCGCTTGTCCGGTACAACGCCGGAAAGGTTGCCTTGCAGCGGGGGCCTCTCGTGTATTGCCTTGAAGAAGCGGACAACGGTCCGATGTTAAGCGGCATGATGCTGCCTGCCGAAGCGACGCTTCGGGAGGAGCGGAGGAGCGATCTGCTAGGCGGCATCATGATTCTGCGCGGCGATGCTCTTCGCTCCAATGGGCCCGCGAATGACGGGCGAAGCTGGGGGACGTCGCTGTACCGCAACGATTGGGACGTTCGGCTCGAGCCTGCCGCGGCCACGTTTATTCCGTACTACGCTTGGGCGAACCGGGGCAAAGGCGAGATGGCCGTATGGGTGAAGGAGCTTGTCCGGCACTAGAAGCTTTGATTGGCTGGAGTTTGTCCGTCGCTAGAAGCTTTTGATTCGGCATTAAGACGCGCATCGCCGGCTGGCGGCGCGTTTTTTGTTGTTTAGCGTAAGTTGCGATCGTTCAGAATGTAGAAATCTATTCGTCCATTAAATTGGCTATGGCTAACGGACACGCGTGACACTATTTTCTTGTTTTTATCTATTACCAATTTGCAACGGACAGGAGAGGCGTTATTTTACCGATTTGAAGTAAAATGCGGTTCGGATGGCGCTAATAGAGTCGCGTATGTCCGTTAAATTCTAGAAACAGAGATAAATCGAATAATAAGGTCGCTCCGGTCCTTTAGGCGGCAGGGCATGATAGCACGTTTAAACTTTCAAACATCCGCACTAGACGATAAGGTTTGTTGGTCTATGAAGGAGAAATAAAAGAATTCTCCTCTTTTTAAGTTCGAAACGGTGTGTTATGATGAAAACGAACATAAACAAACTATTTCGGTACGAAACCCGTCTGATCGGGATGATGCCGAACGAACCTAAAGGAGGCCATTATTACATGGACATTCGTCACACGACTAACCCTACCGACGTAAAGCAATACGACACGGAGAGACTTCGCGAGGAGTTTCTGATCGAAAGCCTGTTCGTGCCTAACGAGCTGAAGATGACATACACACACTACGATCGCATGGTCGTTGGCGGCGCGCTGCCGGTTAACGGCGAGCTTAAGCTGGAAGCGGGCGACGCGCTTCGCACGGAATATTTCCTGGAGCGCCGCGAAATCGGTTTCCTAAGCATCGGCGGCCCCGCGATCATTACGGTCGAAGGCGAAGCCTACGAGCTTAATAAGCTGGACGTGCTGTATGTGGGCAAAGGCAAGCAAAACGTAACGCTCGCGAGCAAGGATTCCTCGAACCCTGCCAAGCTGTACTTCTGCTCCGCGTTGGCGCATGCCGAGCTGCCTACGCGCAAGATGACGCGCGAAGAAGCGAACCCGCTTAACCTCGGCGCGCAAGAGACGTCCAACGAACGCGTCTTGTACAAATACATTCATGCCGACGGCATTCAAAGCTGCCAGCTGATGCTGGGCGTAACGAGCCTGCAGACGGGCAGCGTCTGGAACACGATGCCGTCCCATGTGCATGACCGCCGCATGGAAGCCTACCTGTACTTCGATATGGCCGAAGAAACCCGTATTTTCCACATGATGGGCGAGCCGTCGCAGACGCGTCATCTCGTGGTAGGAAACGAACAGGCTATTATTTCGCCGCCTTGGTCCATCCACTCCGGCGTAGGTACGAGCAACTACACGTTCTGCTGGTCCATGGCTGGCGAGAACTATACGTTTACGGATATGGACGTTGTCCCGGCTAGCGGACTGAAGTGAGAAAACCTCTATCGAGGCCTTTCGAAGATGAGCGACCGCGTTTAGCGGTAGGTTTTATCGCCAATAAGAATTTCGGATTTCCGACTAGTCCGGGAAATCTATAATTTCTAATGTGGTAGAATAGCTCCATGAAGCATTAATGGAGGAGGGGCGCCATGCTAGCGGCAGAACGCCATCGAAAAATCATCGAGAAGCTGGGCGACAGCGGCGCCGTCAAGGTATCGGAGCTGAGCGAGCTGTTCTCCGTGACGGAGAAGACCGTTCGCGAGGATCTGGAGAAGCTCGAAGAGAAAGGGCTCCTCAAGCGAACCCACGGAGGGGCCGTGCTGGAGCAGGGCGGCGAAGACAGTCTGCTTCCGCTTCAGTTCCCCAACGCGAAACATCAGGGAGAGAAGGCGGCGATCGCCGCGCTGGCGCTTAGTTGCATCGAGGAGAACGATATTATCGCCCTGGATGCGGGAAGCTCGACGCTGGAGCTCGCGAAGCAGCTTCCCAACATGCCGCTTACGGTGCTCACGAACGATCTGCTGATCATTCGGGAGTTGACGATGAAGGAATCAATCCGTCTCGTCGTGCCCGGCGGTTATCGGCATAACAACCTGCTGATCGGCGGAGAATCGCAAGAATGGATCAGCCGGCTGAACGTGCACAAGCTGTTCCTGTCCACGACGGGCATCCATCCGGAGTACGGCCTGACCATCTTTACCGAAGAGCTGGCCAAGCTCAAGCGGCTGTACATGGACAACGCCAAACGGACCTACGTGCTCGCGGATCACAGCAAGTTCGACAGAGGCGCGCTAATTACGTACGCGCCGCTCCACGATATTCATTGCATCATAACGGATAACGGAATTTCTCCCGACGTGGCGGCGAAGTACGAGGCGCTCGGACCGACGATCATGAAGGCGGAGGTATCGCCCGGCGGAAGACGAACGAGAGGAAAGGTGTAGTCAATGGGTTATTTTGATTTAACGGGCAAAAAAGCGATCGTAACCGGCGCGGGCCGCGGTCTCGGCGAAGCGATCGCCCTTGGCCTTGCCAAGGCGGGCGCCGACGTGGCGCTGGTCACGAACCGGACGCCTGCGGACAAGTCCGCCGCGGCCATCGCGGAGATGGGGCGCAAAGCGATTACGATCCAGGCGGACGTAGCGGACCGCTCCAAGCTTCCGGGCATCGTGGAGCGCACGGTCGACGAGCTTGGCGGCGTAGACATTCTGGTCAACAACGCGGGCATTATCCGCCGCACACCGGCCGTGGAGCACAGCTACGAGGATTGGCAGGACGTGATGGACGTGAACCTCAATTCGGTATTCGTCCTCTGTCAGCTTGCCGGCAAATATATGATCGAGCAAGGCTCCGGCAAAATCATCAACATCGCGTCGATGCTCTCCTATCAAGGCGGCATTACCGTGCCTGGTTACGCATCGAGCAAACACGCGGTCGCGGGTCTCACGAAGGCGCTTGCCAACGAGTGGGCCGCCAAAGGACTTCAAGTCAACGCGATCGCGCCGGGCTACATGAGCACGGACAACACGGAAGCGCTCCGCGAGGATCCCGTGCGCAGCGCGCAAATCCTGCAGCGAATCCCTGCCGGACGTTGGGGCACGTCCGAGGATTTGGTCGGTCCGGCCGTTTTCCTCGCCTCCCAAGCCTCGGATTACATGAACGGGCACATCCTGGCCGTCGACGGCGGATGGCTGGTTCGTTAATCCTTCTTCAGTATCTAATCAATCCCTAAATGGATCCAAATCCGTTTGGGGATTTTTTTCTTGATCCTAAATTCTTCCATGGTGTATGCTGGAAATGCGGCATCGCCTCCCGGTCAACATCGCTAACCTGGCTCATTCAAGTAGGTTGGCTTTTTTTATGCGGACGATGCCGATCCAATGAAGGATTCGGGTGGAGGGAAACGGGCATGCAGATGGAGAAAGCGGCGATTGCGCCTCAGATGGGAGAACGACTGCTCCGAACGAAATTATTTGTGCCGGAACGCGGGCATTCCCATGTGCCGCGCGCGAGGCTTGATGCCTTGCTGGATCAAGCGCTGACCTGCAAAATTACGACGATCGCAGCGCCGCCCGGTTACGGCAAGACGACGTTAGTCGGATCCTGGATCCGGAATTCGGCAACGACGGCGAAGTACGGCTGGATCTCGCTGGATGCCAAGGAAAACGAACCGCTTCGATTTTGGCGATATATGCGAGCCGCCGTCATGTCGGCCATGAGGGGAACGGACCTTCAAGCCAGCGAATCCGTATTCGGGAACCATGAAACGGCGGAAAACATCAGCCTGCAGCTTGCACACACATTGGCCGATGCCGAGTGGGAAGAGGAGCCGATTCTCATCGTACTGGACGATTTTCACCTCGTGACAGAACCGGAAATCCATGCAGGATTAATGGAATGGTTGGCTATCGTTCCCACTCGCGTGCACCTTATGCTGATCGGCCGCAACGAAATGCCGTTGCCGCTTGCCTCTCTGCGGGTCCGCGGTCTGTTGAACGAGCTGCAATTATCCGATTTGCGCTTCACGGACGAAGAGATGATCGAGTATTGGAGCAAACACACGGGAGCTATCCCCGATCGCGTAACGTTGCGCGAGCTTGCGCGGCGGACGGAGGGATGGGCGGCGATGCTGCAGCTCTCCGCTTTGACGCATGTATCGTCAAGAGGCCTGCCGCCGAAGCCGATTACGGGCAAACATCGCCACGTGACGGATTATTTGATGGAAGAGGTCTATCGCCATTTGCCCGGTGACTTGCGTTCCTTCATGCTTCAATCCTCCGTTTTGTCCCGCTTCAGCCCGTCGTTGTGCAGGGCGTTAACGCTAGATGAGGATGCTGGAAGCAAGATTGCCGAGCTTGGCAGGAGAGGTTTATTCGTTATCCCTTTGGACGACGAGCGGGAGTGGTATCGTTATCATCACCTGTTCGCGGACTTCCTGCAGCACAAGCTGATGGAAGCGAAAAGCGATCAAATAAAGAGTTTGCATGTCCGGGCAGCAGGCTGGCACAAGGTCCACGGAAATTTGGAAGAGGCGATCGAACATGCGTTGCTCGCGAATGAAGAGAGCATGGCGGCGGAGTGGATCGAGCAGCATGCCCATATTTGGCTCAAGGATCGCGAGACGGCGATGCTGGCTCGTTGGCTTAAGCAGTTGTCGCTGCAAGAAACGGGCAAGGCAGGCATCCTTATTTTGTTGCTCTGGATCGATCTATTGGAAGGGCGAACCGAACAAACCGAACGGATTCTGGCGGAGCTGGATTTGGCGCTCGATGAGCTGCGGGAAAGCGGGAGGCTGACCGATTACGCCCGCTATTACGAAGAAAGCAGAATCGCCGAAAACTACTATGCCATATTGATCGGCGACTTTGACAGAAGTTATGCCTTGATCACGCAATACGGAGACAGGGAAGATCTGCCGGATCGGACTACGCCGCTGCTGATAGGTCTAGGACTGGAGCTTAACGAAGGAGCCGTCCCGTTCGTGCGGGGGTTATTCGGGTTCGGCGGGGAGCTCGGACTTGCGGAACGTTATCATACAGCCTATGGCAGGTTTATCGAAAAAAACGGGCTGCATGAAAGCTCGTATACGGCCTACCAACAAATTGCCCTCGCGGAGGTCCACTACTACCGAAACGAGCTTATGACGGCAAGGTCGTATGCGGAAGAAGGACTTCGGCTCAGTCGCAAATTCGGGGCGATCGGATCCTACGTGCCGGGCGTATTCGTGTTGGTAAGGCTGCTGCTAGCAGAAGATCGCCAATCGGAAGCGATGGAGCTGCTTCTATCCGCCGATTCGGAGCTTCGTCAAAGCCATGCCGCAGCCTCTCAATGGCGCCGCGTTCTGCAAGGAAGCATCGCGTTGCTCGCGCTGAATAGCGGAGATGGCGAGCGCGCCCGCGAATGGTTAACCGAAGACGACGTTATTCATGCGCAGCAAGGCGCGAACGAACCGTCTTATTATCCGAACGAAGCGGACTTTATTCGCATTCAATTGCTTATGGGAACGGGGGAGTGGAATTTAGCGGAGAAGACGGCGCGCGATAACCGCGCGATGGCGCAACAAAGGAGGAATCCGTTAAGCGAGCTGCAGTCGTTATTGCTGTGGACGGAAATCAAGATCCATCGGGAGGATTGCGCGGAGGGCAGGAGGCTGCTGGAAGCGGCGATCCGGCTAGGCTGCGAAATAGGATGCGTCAGGCCGTTCCTGGAAACCCGCGGGTTAATAACCAACTTATTGAGCGGGATGACGTTATCCCGTACTGACGGTTCCGCATGGCCGAGCGCAGAAGGGCGGTTCGTGCAGCTCTTGCTTCGGGCGGATGGCGACCGTAACGAAACGGAGGGTTCGTCTCGCATTCGAGCAAGGAAGGATCTAGACGAGTTGACGGCCAGGGAACGGGAAGTGCTGCTTCTGATGGCCCAAGGTTTATCCAATAAAGCGATCGCCGCGGAGCTTGTCGTAACGGAAGGGACCGTGAAGCTGCATCTGAATCGGATCTACGGCAAGCTGGGGGCGCAGGGACGCGTGCATGCCGTGCGCATTGCCGAAAACAACGGAATCATCGCCAAGATATAACCTCGCGTATAACTTTGGTTAGACGCTCGCCGCCATCTCTCCCGTTTATGATAAGGACGCAACGGGAGAGAAGGGAGGATGAGCGGTGAGAAACGAATACGACGTCATCGTGGTCGGAGCGCGCGTAGCGGGTTCAACGTTAGCGTATCGTCTAGCGAAATCCGGATACCGGGTATTGCTTGCGGAGAAGGGACAATTCCCAAGCGACGTGTTGTCGACTCATAATTTCTTTAACAACTCCATGGCGATGCTCGAGGAGCTCGGCGTGCTGGATAAGCTGCTGGCGACCCGTACTCCGGTTTATCGGAGGGCGCATATTCAGATGGAGGATGCCGTCATCGCCGGGGAGTTTCCTAAGGCGCAAGGCTACGAGGATTGCCTGTGCATACGGCGCGTGCATTTGGACAACATCCTGTTCGAGCATGCCGCGGCGCTTGAGGGAGTCGATGCCGTAGAGCGGCTTAGAGTGACCGGGCTGCTGTACGAGGGAGATACGGTAGCGGGAGTGAAGGCGGTCCGGGACGGGAGCGGACAGCTCGAAATCAAAGCGAGGCTGGTTGTTGGCGCCGACGGCAGACATTCGACGGTACGCGCGCTTGCCGGCAGCAAGTGCTTGCACGCCGTTCCGACGGATTATGCGTCCTATGTCGGTTATTTTAAGAGATTCCGCCAGGAGCAAGGGGCTGCGGTAGAGCTGTACCGGATCGGCGAACATATCGCGATCGTATTCCCGACGAGCGATGACTTGCATGTGGTGGGAGTCATGTTTCCGCTTGAAGACGAACGATTGATTGCAGAGATGAAGTCCGATCCGGAAGCAGGCTTCCGCAAGACCGTGTTTGAGGCTTTCGACGAGCGGACCACATTTGCTTCCCGGCTGCATGAAGCGAGTCTGGAGGGCCCCATTAGAGGGCTGCTCGGCTACGACAACAATTGGCATGAGCCCATGGGCAATGGCTGGGCGCTTGTGGGCGACAGCTGGTCGTTCAAGGAGCCCGCCGTCGGGCAAGGCATGCATGATGCCATGTATAGCGCCAAATGTTTGAGCGCGCTGTTGTCCGGCCGCGATTTGGCGAACATCGATTGGAGCGAGATGGCCGAAGCTTACGGCAGCCGGCTGGAACAGATGTGCATGCCGTTATTCGGCCTCGCTTGCGAGCTGACGCGCAATGTGCCGATCTCGCCGGAGCAGCGCTTCGTCAATACGTTGATCGCCGCGCATCCGCCCGCGACAGGCGCGTTCCTCGGGATGTACAATCATGCGAACCCGCCGGAAGAGCTTGGACGCGTCATCGAAGCCATCATGACCCGGACATAAGCAAGGCCATGCCCATAATCAGGAGGAATCCAACATGCCGGAGAAAGAACCGATGATCAAGCTGCAGCCGGGAGGCGTAGCCCCAATCATCAGCTATAACGTGCCGGAAGGCACGACGTACAGCGGCCGCAACTTTATCGACTTGCAATTCGCGGAAAGTTTCTTTAAACCAACGCAGCCCCAGGCAAAGGCGCAAGCGCAGGCGCAAACGCCGCAGCCGTCGATGGCCGCATCGCAGCCAGCCTACGACAAAGCGCAGCTCGAGGAGCTCGGCATCGGCAAGG
>JAQSXN010000080.1 GCA_029256665.1 Paenibacillus sp. | reverse complement strand
CGTTTTTGCCGTATTTGCCGGCTACCGGCTCCAGCGGGGCCGCTACGGCGTCAGGGACGTTCGTCTTCAGATCGCGAATTTCGTTGTCCATCGCCCACGAGCCGAAATAAATGCCCGCCTTGCCGGTCGTCCATAGCTGACGCGCGCGCTGGAAGTTGCTGTCCGTAATATACTCCCGGTCGATCAGTCCTTGATCGAACAAGGATTTCTGGAACGCCAGCGAATCCTTGTAGCGGTCCAGCGTCCGGGCGTATTTCAATTGTCCGTCTTCCAGATACCATTGATTTTCATTGGTGAAGAAGAAGGCCCGCATAATTTGCACGGCGTTGCCGTTGAAGACGATCGGCACGCTGTCGGGCTTGCCGTTGCCGTCCGGATCCTCTTCTTTGAATTTTTTTGCGACCTCGATCAATTCTTCGACGGTTGTAGGAGCTTTCAATTGCAGCTTATCCAGCCAGTCCTGACGAATCCACATGCCGTGATTGGCAATGGATTCCACGCTTCTCTTGCTCGTGACGGCGTAAATTTCCCCGTTGATCGTCATCGCGGCTTTCAGCTCGGGATTGTCGGCCAAATATTGTTTGTAGGTCGTGCTGTACTTGTCGATATAGTCGCCAATCGGCTGTATGGCGCCCTGGTTGGCCAGTTGCGCGATATAGTTCCGATCGTATTCCCAGATCAGATCCGGCGCGCTTCCCGACGCGATCAAGGTGCTCAGCTTCTGCTGGGCCTGGCCCCGGTCAACGGGGATCCAGTCGACCTTGACGGGCGAATGCTCGTTAATCCATTCCGTCCAACGATTTTGCTCATAATTGCCTTCTCCTGCTGGCACTGCTCCCCGGTCGAAGGCCGAGATGCTAATGGTCGGCTTGGGGCCTTCAGCCGCCGGCTCTGCCGTCGCGGAAGCCGTTGCTCCCGCCGCGGTCGACGAAGGAGGCGGATTGGACGGTTCGCCGGAACGGCAAGCCGCGACCGCGAGCGTCAGTACGAGTCCTGCCATTAGAGCCGTGGTTCTTGCATGCTTCTTCATCTTCAATCACTTCATCTCCTTTGCGATTAGCCTTTCACCGATCCGATCAGCACGCCTTTGACGAAGTGTTTCTGCAAGAAAGGGTACAACAGAAGGATCGGCGTAACGGCAATGACGATGGCCGCCGCCTTGATGCCTTCGGGCGTCAGTACGACCTGCGTCACTCCTTCGCTGCCCGACAGGTTGCTCAGCAGGCTTTGATCCACTTGAAGAATCATCTGATAGAGCTTAAGCGTCAGCGTCTGCATGTCGCTCTTCGTAATGTAGAGCAGCACGTGAAAGTACGAATTCCACCAGCCCACCGCGTAAAACAAGGAAAGCGCCGCCATAATGGGCTTGCAGAGCGGAATCATGATCTGAATCAGAATTCTCCAGTCGCTGGCCCCGTCCATGGCGGCCGATTCTTCGATTTCCTCCGGCAGCCCCTCCATAAACGTCTTCATGACGAACATATTGTACGTGCTGATCATGGCGGGCAGCCATAAGGACCAATAGGTGTCGATGAGTCCCAGCATCTTGACCAAGATGAAGTTCGGAATGACGCCTGCGACGAACAACATGGTGAAAATAATGAACATCAGCAGCGGGCCCCGCCCCGCAAGCCGCTTCCTTGACAAGGGATAGGCGGCCAATATCGTCAGGATCATATTGAGGAGCGTTCCTATTGCCGTCACCACGATCGTATTCCACATCGCCGCGGGCAATTGGCCGTCCTCGAATAACCGGACAAAGGCTTCGATATTGAATTCGACCGGCCACAAGGACACCTCTCCCGCCGTGATGGCTCGGCTGCTGCTGAAGGCGGACACGAGCACGTACCAGAACGGGTATAGCGCCAGCAGCGACAGGAAGCCGAGCAGCAAGTAGTTCGCGGTCGTCGACAAGCGGGAACCAAGCGATTTTTTGACAGAGTCCGTCAACGTTTACCATAACCCCCTTTCTCCGAACAACCGGGTGATCCGGTTGACGCCGATGACAAGTACGAGGCCGACCGCCGACTGAAACAGGCCAAGAGCGGTCGTATAGCTGTAATTCATGTTCTGCAGGCCGACCCTGTACACATAGGTGCTGATGACGTCGGCCACATCCAGCACGGATTGATTCTGCAGAATGAGGGTTTGCTCCAGCCCGACGTCCAGCATGTTGCCCATTCGCAGCACAAGCAGAATCGCGATGGTGCCGCGAATGCCCGGCAGCGTAATATGCCAGATTTGACGCAGCTTGCTCGCTCCGTCGATGCGGGCCGCCTCGTAGAGCTGCGGATCGATGGCGGCCATGGCGGCCAAGTAGAGAATCGTGCCCCAGCCGGCCTCGCGCCATATGCCCGACAGCGTATAAACGATCGGCCACCAGCCCGAATCCGCCATGAAATAAATGGGCTCGATGCCAAAGGCTTGCCGGAGCAGCCAGTTGACGATGCCGGTGCTCGGAGAGAGCAAGGAGATGAAGATGCCGCCGAGTACAACCCAAGAGATGAAGTGGGGCAGGTACAGCAAATTTTGCACCGTTCTCTTATACCACTCCTTGCGCACCTCGCCCAGCAGCAGCGCCAGCACGATCGGCACCGGAAAGCCGAAGACCAAGCTGTACACGTTGAGCACCAGCGTATTGCGAAGAACGCGCCAGAAGTCGATGCTTGCGAACAAACTTTGGAAATGCCGAAAGCCGACCCATTCGCTCCCCAATATGCCGTCGCCGAGCCGATAGTCCTTGAAAGCGATAATCTCGCCTGCCATAGGGACGTATTTGAACACGACATAAAATCCGATAACGGGAAGCAGCATCATATATAAGTGCCGGTCCCGCTTAAGCCGATTGAATGTACCGCTCATATCGCCACCCTTTCGTCTTTGTCGTTCCATTTCGCCTGCATGCAATGCCATCCCCGTGGTCGGCGATTTGATCGTACTAAGAGGGTGGGGGTTCGGTCTATAGACATGAACTGAACTCTGTGTCCTTTCTTGCCAATCGGCGGGTTCCCTTTTTTGCACACGGTGCCCTTTCTTGTTGTACCAGCCAGGAAAGGCCGCAATGGCGCGGTTTGCGGATGAACGGAGGAGGCGAGGCGAGAGACGCTTATGGCTGGTTCATCCCTCCGGCTTGCGACCGGGCCGCCAATTCGCGGTATTCCATCGGCGTCATTCCCGTATATTTCTTGAACGTGCGCAGGAAGCTGCGGGCATTCATATAACCGACCGCTTCGGCGACTTCATTGACCTTCATCTCCCGGACTGCCAGCAGCTTCTGGGAGGCCCCAATTCTGATTTCGATCAGGCAATCAATAAAGTTCCTTTCCGTATGTTCCTTGAATTGTTTGCTGACATACGTCGGACTTAACCGGAATTCGCGGGCAAGCTTGTCTAAGGACAAGTCGCTCTCGCGATAATGCTCTTCGAGGTAGGCGAGCATGCGGGAGACCGTTTCGTTGGCGCCGCGTTCATGCCGCTTGTCGGAAATTTTGCCGGCTAGGTCTTCAAGGAAAGCAAATAGGATCCGCTCCACTTCCGCCAGATGCTCGCTGCCGTTAATCCGTTGATAGACGCCATCGAGCCGGATAACGGCAGGGTCTAGCGCGATGCCGATCGAATCGGCCGTTTGCGCCGACTTCATCAAGAATTCGAAGGAGAGCTGGCGAATCAGCTCGGGCGGCAGGTTGCATTCGACCGCTTCGCGGAACGTTTCCTTGACAAGCGCCTTCATCTTGTCCGTATCGGTCTGCTTCAGCGCCTCCGCAATTCGGCTTGCCGTCCGCGTCAGCCGATAATAATCCTGATTGTCCAGCGGCTGCAAATCCTCGATGGAGATGACCGAATAATGGCCGAACACCATCTTGTAATGAAGCGCCTTCCGCGATTCGTCGTAGGATCGCGGTATGTCCTTCATCGCGATGCATCCGCGACCGACGCCGATCGTTACCGCCAGCTGGAACTGCGTCTTCATGATGTCGATCAACATCTCAAGCAGGGCAAGAGCGCGCAGATGGATCTGCTCCTCATCGCCTTCCGCGAAGCTGATCAGGACCGCCGCCCGCCCTTCTCCCAGGTCGATGGCGGCGCCCGCGTTCTCCGAATGGATCAGCTCTTCGGCCACATTACAGAAGGCATAGGTGTAGAGCGACTTGTCCCGCGCTCCGCTAGCGACGCCTTCCTTGCCGATCTCCGCGGCGCAGACGACGAACCGTTCCGGGTGCAGGCGGACGCGGACGAACTCCAGATGATGGCTCACCGCTTCATAATCGCTTCGATACCCCATCAGAATATCCATTAAGATGCGCCACTTCAGCACCGGCCTGGAGTCGCGCGCATGCCGCTCCAAATGGTCCCTGTCCGTGACGAGTTGGTCGAACACCTTCTCGAGGTAGGGCAGTCCCGCGTTTGCAACGTCATGCAGAGGGGCGCTTCTATAGGCATTCGACATTTTGCCGATCAGCCGGTCGAGCGGTTTGAACGTTTTTCTGTTGACGACAAACAGGATGATCAGCGCGATTACGATCATGCCCAGCGCAAACACGATGAGCAAATTGCGAATGACAAACACGGGCTTATAGATTTGCGATTCCGGCAAAATACTGATCAATTTCCAGTTCGTGTAGTCAAAATCCCGGTAAAATACCGTTTGGCGAACCCCGCCGGCCTGAACCGCGAATGAGCCGCTTCCGCTCTTGGAGAGGACGGGCTCCAGATAAGGGACTTCTTGTACATTCCGGTAGATTTGCGATTTGTCGTCATGGGTGACGACGTTGCCGTCTTGGTCGATCATGAACAGCTGCCCGAGCTCGCTGTCCTCGTAGACGGCTTGGACCATGTCGTATAACACTTGTTCCTTCATGTTGACGGCAACCATGCCTTTGCGATAGCCGGGTTTGCTGACCGTCGGATAAGAGCGTACCAGCGTAACGACGTCTTCGGTCGTTTGGCCGTCCCATATCGGATGAGTGGACAGCCACTTGAAGTACTCCGGCATACCCTCATGCTCGGCCAGCCAGTTGGAACCGAGCGACGGTTCCGGCATATAAGCCTTGTCGGTCAGAATGCCGCCGCTGGCGGAAGAGTACAGAAAGATGGAGGAAATGGCGGGATTGTTCGTAATAAAGGTTCTCAGCTTATGGTTGAGGCCATAGAAGTTGCCGTATCGCTGCGATTCATCCAAATAGCTGCCGTACATAAAATAGACGAATTCGAGTTCCTCCGTAAGCGCCAGCAAATCCTTTTCGGTTTGGCGAAAGGACACCTCGATTTTCTGCTCGACCTGCTTCAGCAATACAAGATTGGTATCGTTCAGGTCGCGCTCGAGCCGGCCTACCGTTCCCGCATAGGACAAGAAGAAGGCAATGGCGATGGCAACGAAGAGGAGGCTCCCGTAGGTCAGCATGATTTTGGTCGACAGGCTTGGTCGCATATTCATCCCTCCGCGGCGTTTCTAGCAATTACTACTAGTCTATTCCGCTCCCGCCTCATAGATTCTCGCGGGAGTTACATCGGCTTCCCTATCCGATGCAATCGGGCCCCGTGCGGACTAGGCGTCTATTGCTTAAGGCGGTGGAGGAGCTGCTGATTCTGCATAGTTTAGGCAGCAAATGGAATACTAACACCGTTATTCCGACTTGTTCCAGGAGAGGAAGTCCCATGCTGGAGAACCTGATTGTCGTCATTATTGTTGCGCTGGCGCTTGTTTGCGCCGATGCTCGCAATTTCGCTCGGTCGGAACGCAGAACAAAGGTGCTGTACTTCCTTATGCTCCTTCCGGCGGCTTACTTGTCCGTCTTATTCGTTCTGCAATTGCCCTGGTTCAACATCGGGCATCTGACCAAAGCCATGTATGGATGGCCTGCCAGGCAATTTGTCGCGCTGCTGAAGTAATCGCGCAGGGTGGAAAGAGGTGTAGAGATGTCTTCCAATCGTTCATCCATCGACCTTAAGCAATTGGCCGTTCTGTTATCCTGCTATGTGATCGGATCCGCCATCGTTTATATTCCCAGTCCGCTTACGGCCGCGGCCGGCAACGATGCATGGATTTCGATGACGTTCGCATACGGCTTCGGCATGATCATGCTGACATGCGTTTTGTATCTGTACCATCGGCACGGCGGCGTGAGCATGATCGCGTATAGTCGCAAGCTGATCGGTCAAACGGCTACCTATCCCCTCGGGCTCGTTATTGTATTGATGCTTTTTTTTGCCGTATGCGCCATTAATGCAAGTATCGGCGATTTTTTTACGAGCGTGATGATGAGCAATACGCCTCCGTACGTCTTTCATTCCATCGGCATGCTAGTGTCCGCTCTGACGGCGCGATCAGGCATCCGCGTCATGGCCCGCATGTTTTTTTTGCTGGTATGTCTCATGCTTTTTTTCTCCCTGCTTGTCATCGTGCTGGCAGTGCCCATCTATCATCCCGCCTTTCTGCTTCCCATGTTCGAAAGCGGGATCAAGCCGATGCTGCATGGCTTGTTCATCTCGGCAGGCTTCCCGTTCGGGGAGATCGTGTTATTCGCGATGCTCTTTCCGTTCGTGAGGCTTAAGTCCGGACAATCCGTCAATAAGGCGCTTTATGCGGCCTATTCGTTCTCCGCTTTCATGCTGATCTTGCCGACGCTGTGCGCCATTATGGCCTTTGGTCCGGCAGCCGGACATTTCAATTATTCGCTTTATCGACTCGCAACCGAAATTCACATCATTGAGCTGCTCCAGCGAATGGAGGCGATCATCGGGATTGCGCTTATTCTGGGTTCCTACATGAAAGCAACGATCATGCTTTTTATTCTCTATCATTGCCTGATCCAGCTTTTTAACCTGAAGGATGATAATGTCTTGATGTATCCCATATCAGTCGTTTGCATATTTCTATCGGCTACAATGTTTCAAAGTCCGGCAGATTTCCAGGAGCAAGTGTACCTGATCTGGCCGTTCACGGTCATTGCCGCGGGAGGCGGAATTACGATCATTCTGACCATCGCGACTTGGATCAGACATCGTAATATTCAAGCGGAACGAGGCGATTCCCCATGACTTCGAACGAACGCGGGGCAAGCGCGCTTCATGTCGACATCGCGTTGAACCGGCAACAATTAGAAACCGTATTGTCGCGTTGCGGAGATGTTCACTACCACCAGTGGAGCTACGGAGAAGGCTTCGCATTCCAGGCGGTATCCGTATATTGCTCGTCGCTCGCCGACTACTCGGGCCAACTTCTTCAGCTTGCGCTCGACAAAGTCTCAAGCTATGAGAACGAGGGCTGGAACCGCATGACGCCGGACAAGCTTGGCCATTGCCTGCAAGTCAGCAATGCCGCGCTTCAGCCGTTTTCGATTCTGACGACATTTAGCGACGTTTGCGAATCCGTCATGAACGGTTTTATAGTCATCTTGTTTGATCATATAGATCGAGCGTTAGGGTTTCCCACGAGGGCCGTTGAGAGAAGGCAAATAACGGAGCCCGTCAACGAGCCGGCCGTTCACGGACCCCGGGAAGGCACGACCGAGGATATGTCGTTAAATTTGGCATTGCTCAGATCCCGCATTCGTAATCCGGCATTCAAGCTCGAATTTCTTAGATCCGGCGCGGTCACGAAAACAACAATATGTTTTGGCTACCTGGACGAAGTCGTCAACCCTGACTTGCTGGCGGAATTCAGACGGCGCGTTGAAAGCATCACGGAATACGAGGTTCTGGAAACCTCATATATCGATGATTGGATTCAGGAATCGACGCTGTCTCCGTTTCCGCAAGTTCGCTATACCGAGCGGACCGATACGGCTGTCGCGTCCGTGCTGGACGGCAAAATCATCGTACTTGTGGAGAACTCGCCGATGATTATGATTTGCCCGGCGTTTCTGGTGGATTTCATGGGAACGGCAGAGGATTATTACGTGCGATCCGTGTTCTCCTCGTTCATTCGGATCCTTCGAATGACAGCTTTCATCATCGCCCTTATGCTGCCCAGCCTGTACATTGCGCTGACGACCTTCCACCCGGAGCTGATTCCGACCGTCCTGCTTCTGGCGATCGTTGATTCGCGCGAGGGTATTCCATTCCCCGCCTTCATCGAAGCTCTAATTATGGAGGCTTCATTCGAGCTGCTGCGCGAGGCTGGCATCCGGTTGCCGAGGACCGTCGGCTCCGCCGTCAGCATTGTGGGAGCCCTGGTCATCGGGCAAGCAGCCATCATGGCGAAGATCGCCTCGCCTATCATGGTCATCGTCGTGGCATTGACGGGCATCGCGTCCTTCGCGATACCGCATTACGATCTGGCGATAACTCTGCGTCTTTTGCGTTTCCCGTACATGATTGCGGCAAGCATGCTTGGCGGCTACGGATTGATGGTCGCATGCCTGCTGACGCTGCTTCATCTCACCTGTCTGCACTCGCTTGGCGAGCCCTATTTAACGTCTCTGGCGCCCTTCAAGCTTAGGGACTGGCGCGACTTCCTCATCCGGGTGCCGCTCAAGGTGTTTCTCCGATCGCCGCGCAATCGGAAGCTGCGACGATTCGGGGGCAGGAGACAACAGCCGTAGCATCGCATGGCGTTGCTCCTCAAATCGGCTACTACCTCGCATAAGGAGACGATCTCATGCCGTCATCTGTCAAAGGCTGGCTAGCCGCTGTCGGCCTCTGTTTGGCTGCCGTACTGATGTCGGGTTGTTGGGATAAGCTCGAGGTCAACAATTGGGCATTCGTACAAGCGGTGGCCGTCGATCTGTCCAAAGATGGACGGATTCGTCTCACCAATCAGATCTACAAGCCCGGTTCAACGGATACATCCAGTATGTCGCCATCAAGCGGAGCTTCATTCTTTAATGTCTCAACCGAGAATGGGACGGTCTACGGAGCATCGTTGGTCGCGAGCAACGAAATCGGCAGAAAGCTGCAGTGGAGCCACATGGAAACATTGATTATCAGCGAAGCGTACGCTCGAGAACGGAATATCGGCGAAGTGCTTGATTTCTTCTCCCGCTCCAACGATCCGAAAAGCACTTTGACCATTGTGATTGCCAAGGGCGAGGCGAGTTCTTACTTGAATGCCGAGCCGCTGGTGGAGAACAGCGTTGGCAAGCAGCTTGCCTCCAGCATCGAGAATGCCCATAAGAATACGGGAACCTCTTCGGTGGTCAGCCTCACGGAGCTCAGCATCAAGGCCAATCAGCCTAACGCGGTCTTTGTCATTCCGTATCTCCCTTCGATGGGGACCAGCGTCTTCCCCCGTACGCCTACTTTCGCTCTGTTTCGCTTTCCCGAAGGAAAGCTTGTCGACGTCGTGCCGGTTTCTAAAGCCCCGTTCTTGCTCATGCTGACGAATCAGTATCGGAAAGGTCACGTGAATATACCTTGCGGAGGAGACAAGGACGATAACAAGAGGAACGAAGCGTTCAAGATTGAGACTCTTCGCACTAAGATTAAAACGGAACCTCAACGCGACCAATTGAGGGTTCGCGTCGATGTCAAGATTTCGGGGAGCGCCAAGGAGCTTGCTTGCACCTCGATCAAAACGGAAAGCGACGTACAGGCTTTCACCGATAAAATCGCCGGTAAGCTGGAGAAGCAGCTTGTCTCGACAATTGGCTATTTACAGGAAAAGGAGGCCGACGTCCTTGACATAGGCGGGCAGTTGCACCGCTGGCATACCGGCTTGTGGAAGACATGGCAAAAGGATTGGGGGACGCGATTCAAGCAAGCCCAATTCGAGATTAACGTGCATGTCCGACTATCCAATACGGGAATCGACGCCGGTCGGCCCTTTACTTCGAATGATCGTTGAACGATGCAAGCGATTATAGGTTAACGTACCAAGATGTAGCGGCACGAAGGCAGTCTCTCTTTCCCTATTAGGCTAAGTCGATTAGTAGAAGTCGGGATCGGATTGTGAGAATATAGAAATATAACTCAACCGGAAAGAGAAGGTGAAGGAACGTGCCGCAAATTGCAAAAGCGCTGCTTATTATTGTAGGGATACTCGCCCTCGTCGTCCTTGCATTCGAAGTGCATTGGCTGCTCGGAATCGGGGTGACGGCCGGATTGTTGGGGTATGTCGTTTATGCGAACCGGACCGTATGGAATGCGATGAGAGCCAATGCGGCTTACGCGCAGGGGGATCAGGAAAAGGCGCTTGCGCTTATGGAGAAGGCCTACTTATCAAAGCGCGCCAAACCTCTGCATAACGTCAATTTTGCGTTTTTGCTAATGAAAGCCGGGAAGCCCGAAAAAGCGGAGCAGGTGCTGCAGGAAATATTGCGGTCCGAGAGCTCGACCGATTTGCGGATGCAGGCTAAGTCCAATCTGGCAACGGCCTATTGGCTGTTGAACAGGCAGGAGGAAGCCGTCGCGCTGTTGGAGGAAGTCCATCGGGAATATAAAACGGTCACGGTGGTTGGCAACCTGGGGTATTTCAAGCTGCTTTCCAGTCCTCCCGAGTCGGCGCTAGCGTTTAACGAAGAAGCTTATGCATACGACGGAGACGACTTAACGATTATGGATAATTTGGCGCAAAATTATTATTTGTTACGCCGGCTGGACGAAGCGGCGCTGATGTACGAGAAGGT
>JAQSXN010000079.1 GCA_029256665.1 Paenibacillus sp. | reverse complement strand
AAAATGCCCTTGCCGTTCAAAATACCCATTATCATTACTCCTTTTTGAAGGAAATTGGCTTAAGTACGTTCTCGGTTGCGGCCTCTTAAACCGAATAACCCTGCTAATCCAAGTAAGCCGATCCAGCTCCAATCCGTGTCATTATCATTTGTGGCAGCGTTTGTTCTGTAGTTATTACCCATATTGTTGTTATTTTGTTGGGCCGAGGCAGGAGAAACTACAACTGACAACAGGATTGTAAAGGAGATTAGAAGCGTGCATATTTTTTTCATTAACACAAACCTCCTACGGTTTTATTTTTACAGACATAAGTTTTCCTTGCGTAAAATTATTTATTCTTCGCATATGCTCCATTTATTGTGTTGTGACTGAATCAAGTGAACGTAACGGTGTACGATTACGCACTTTAATAATGGAGCAGGTGTAACACTTATGGTTTCTCCCTTTAATTTGTCGGACATTATCGCAGTAAATACATTTCATACTGAAGCTCACCTCCGAGGCTATTATGCCCGTCAGTAGATAATGGATATTCAAAGAGCGATAAAGTCAAATGATTCATTGCTTGAAGGTAATCTGTACCCGAAAGAAATAATCATGTTACGCAGTACGACGATAATGTGACCAAGTAGAAATTTGCCTAACTCAGTAATGAAACGCTAAAGGGAATTTTAACGATGTTTCATTTTGTGTTTGAAAGATAGGGGAGGTTTCGAAGTGTTATAATAGTATCGTCCAAATCCTGTTTATAAGGGGCTAAACGATGATACGCACGCTGGGGATTACCCATGACCTCGAGATCATAAAAGATATTCCATTAAAACAGCTTTCCTCCGTCCCTTTGAAATGGTATTGGGTGGATTTCGATGCCCCGTCCGAAGCGGAAGCCAAACTGTTGGACGAGCATTTTCGCTTTCACCCGCTTGCGGTCGAAGACTGCTTTCATTTGCTGCAAAGGCCGAAATTGGACCACTACGAAGATGTCCAGTTTTTTGTTCTGCATGCCATTAACGGGCTGACGCTTGCCGCCGAAGAGGTGGACTTGTTCCTGGGGAAAAACTTTATCGTAACCTTCCACTTTAACCAGTGCAGAGCGATCGAGGATGCTTGGAGCCGCTTAGCCGAGCAGAAAAAGAGCATCGACAAAGGACATCTATACGCGGCCTATCTGGTCATGGATAAATTGGTGGACCAGTATTTCCCGAGCGTGTATCAGATCGAAGAGGAATTAAACGAAATCGAAAACGATTTGAAACCGAAGTCCGTACAGCGTCTAATGGACGATATATTCGAGATTCGCGCCAAGCTATTAAAGCTAAGAAGGACGATCGTTCCCATGAGGGAGCTTTTGTACCGGATCGTGAACTCCGAGCGGATCGAAGGCTTAAACGAGATGCTGGTTTATTTTACGGATATTCACGACCATCTGGTCAGACTTACCGAAATGATCGAATCCAATAAAGATTTGACCGCCGATATGCGGGACAGCTACGTTTCGATCAACTCCAATCGAATGAACAACATCATGAAGACGCTGACGGTCATGTCGTCCATTTTCATCCCGTTAACGTTTATTGCCAGCATATACGGCATGAACTTCGAGAATATGCCGGAGTTGACGTGGGACTGGGGTTATTTTATGGTGTTAGGCATCATGCTGGCTGTTGGATCCAGTTTGGTGATATTGTTATGGCGCAAAGGTTGGTTTAAATAAGGAATATTATTGCCGGAACTTCTGAAACCGCCTTTGGGCGGTTTTTTTACGTTTGGGGCTTAGGTAAATTGCTGGTTGCTTTAAAGGTATGGCGCTGGCGACTCTAACGGTTGCCATAAAAGCTATTCGGCTTATATTGGCGGGTTTTCCTGGCTAACGGTTGCGGTGGGGCTTGATGTGGGTGAAAGAGGTGATATTTGTGGGAAAACCGCTAAATAAGCGCGCTCGCAACCGTTACAAAATTAAAGCAGCTATTTGGGGCGAGATAGGCCCCATGGCAACCGTTACGCCAACAGAAGGGCGGACGGCGATGCAGTAGCGTAAGGAAGCGACGGCGATGCAGTAGCGTAAGGAAGCGGACGGTGATGAGTTAGCGCATGGAGCAGAGGGTAATGAGTTGGCGTACGGAGCAGACGCGATAAGCTATCCGAGTTCAACATCCCGGAAACGAGAACGCTTCATGCCATTAACAATGAACCCAATCAAAGTCCACCATTCCAAATATTATCTCCCATGCGGCGACGGGAATTTTACTATAATAGGAGCAAGGGAGGCGAGTGGGGATGAAAATACTGATCGTGGACGATGAGCCGAGACATCGCAGAGGCATGAAAAACATGATTCAGGCGCTAAGGCCGGCCGACCTCGTCATGGTCGCGAACGACGGCGCGGCGGCGCTGGAGCTGATCCGGCAAGAGCGGCCGGACGTCGTCCTGACCGACATCCGCATGCCCAATATGGACGGTCTCGAGTTTCTCGGCATGCTGGAGAATGATACTGCCGCGAAACCCAAGGTCGTCATGGTATCGGCGTACGACCGGTTCGAATACGCGCAAACCGCGATGCGGCACGGCGCTTACGATTATTTGCTGAAGCCCGTGGACGGGGACAAGGTGGAGAACCTGCTTCAGCGGGTGGAGGCGACGCTATGCGCGGAGACCCTCCGCGACTCGCAATCCGAGGTGATGCTTCGCGAGGCGGCCTCCGCCTACAAGAAACGGCTGCTCTTGTCTTGGCTTAACGGCGGCTTAACCGAAGCCGAGCGGGGAGAACTGGCGCAGCTCGAGTGGCTGCAGGCACCCGGCATCGTGATGCTGACCCAGCTGCAGCGGGCTGCCAATGGAAGCGCCGACGGCACGACCGGCGCGCTGATCGCGGATATGGAGCGGGTATGCGCGCCGTATGGCGAGGCGTGCATCCTGCCGCTGGACGCGCCGGGGGGCGACTCTTGCGAGCTGCTGACGCTGCTGCCGATGACGGCGCTTGCCCCGGAGGACGAGGACAGGCTGCATGGCGATCTTAGGTCGATTAGCGCGGCATGGCGCAAGCACGGACGATTGTGCCACAGCATAGGCAGCGCCAGGGCCTCGTTGCGGGAGGAGGGCCAGACCGCGTTAGGGCAAGCCCGAACTGCAAGCGCTTGCCGCTTCTATGAGCAACGCGGCGACGTGCTGCTGGGGGGAGGACCGGCGGGACTCCCGGAATACGGGGCAGCGATCGATAGCGAAGCGCTGTTCGACGCGCTACAGGATATGGACGCCGAAGCAGCCATCACGATGTGCAAACAAGCATTCGAGCAATTGGCGGAGGGATGGCGTTTGCCGCCGACCTCGCTCAAAGAGCATGCTACGCTGCTGCTTATGAAGATCAAAAGCCGCAACCGCGAGCATGTGGAACGGCAGGTCGGCAGCGAGCTGACCCAAGCCGCCGTGACGGGGGTGCCTGCCTGCCGCACGTACAGGGAGCTGCTCGACCTTATGGAGGCGAAGCTGCGCGAGCTGCACGCGGCGCTGCATGCGGGCAAGGAAGGAAGCGACAAGGAGCTGTCGGAAGAATGCGTCAACTGGATCGCGGAGCACCGCAAGGAGCCCATCACGCTGGAATCGGCGGCCGAGCGATTTTTCTTTAACCCTTCCTACTTCAGCACCTGGATCAAAAATCATACGGGACGCACGTTCACGGAGCATCTGCTGGAAGCCAGAATGGACAGCGCGGCGCGGCTGCTCGAGGACAACCGGCTCAAAATATACGAAATCGCCGCGGAATGCGGCTATGCGGACACCAAATATTTTTGCCGCGTCTTCAAGAAACGGTTCGGGCTGTCGCCCGAACGGCATAGACAGATGTCCCTGCTGCAAAGGAGAAACGAGACCTCATGAGAACGACATTTCGCACCCGTCTTCTAGTCAGCTACGTGCTTCTGATCGTGATTCCTCTCGTGACGGCCGGCATGATCTTCTATACCAAAAGCCTGGAGGTCGTCGCCGGCCAAGCGCAGCAGAACGTGCATAGCATCGTGGTCAAAAACAACGAAATCATCGACACCAAGCTAGGCATCGTGGATCGGAACAGCCAAGCCATGTTCGTGGACCGCCAGCTGTTCGAGCTGTTCAACTCGCTGGATCCAGACAACGAAGCGGAGCTTCTGGCTGCCGACCGGATCGTGAACGGCGCGCTCCGCTCCTATTTCGCCCAGATCGAGGACGTCTACGCCTACCAGCTGTGGACGTCTTATTTCACGTTCGGCCAGACGCTGCCGCAGGGGAATCCCCAGGATTCGGACGTTTATCGGGAAGCGGCGCAGGCGGGGGGCAAAATGGTTTGGTACCCGACGTACGACTTCGCGGATATGTTTGGCCAGGCTTACTTGGACGAAGGCCGGCTCGAGTATCAGCACCTCTACTCCGCCACGCGGGTGATGGATTTCTCCTTTTTGGGCAATTCGACATTGAAGCGGCTCCGGGTAGGCGTAGAGCGGCCCGTGCTCGCGGTCAGCTTTAAGGCCGATTCGCTTACGGGGCTATTCGAGCAAAGCATCCCCGCGGATTCCCGTTACATGATCATCGACCCCGATAATCTGATCGTCGCCGGAAGCGATTCGGATGCGATCAGCACCCGCTACAGGGGGGAATGGGTGCAGGAGCTGCATGAGCAGCAAAGCGGCACGAAAAGGATGACGCTGGACGGCGAACCGGTCATCATCTGCTTCGACCGCTCCGAGGTGACGGGCTGGCTGTCGATCGTCATTACGCCGGAGTCGGCGCTGGTCGGCGAGCTCGTGCCCGCGATCCGCAATTCCACCTTGCTCTTGTCGCTCGTGATGGTGGTTGTCGCGCTTGGGCTCGCCATTTTTATTTCCGGCAAAATCACCAACCCCATCAAACGGCTGCTAGTGGCCATGCGCTCGGTCGGCGAAGGCGATTTCCATACGCAGCTGACCGTCCGATCCAGCGACGAATTCGGCCTGCTCATTCAGCGATTCAACCGGATGAACGACCGGATCCGCCTGCTCGTGACCGAAAATTACGAGAGCCGGCTGAAGGAGCAGGAGGCGGAAATCCGGGCGCTCAATATGCAGATGAACCCTCATTTCCTGTACAACACGCTCAACGTCATGAACTGGACCGCGATCGAGAACGGGCAGAAGGAGCTGAGCAAGATGCTGGTCTGCCTCTCCCATATGCTCCAGTACACGACTCGCAAGGAGTGGGGTTCCGTTCGGCTTGCCGAGGAGCTGGAGTGGATGAAGAGCTACTTCTACATCATGTCGGCCCGGTTCGAGGAAAAGTTCGAGGTTCAATACGACATCGATCCCGGGCTGTACGACTGCAAGCTGCCTCGGCTGCTGTTTCAGCCTTTTGTCGAGAATGCCATCCTGCACGGCTTCGCCCACATGGAGACGGGAGGCGTCATCCATATACGGGGACGCAAGGAGGGCGCCGATTGCCGATTCGAAGTGGAGGACAACGGCAGAGGGATGAGTCCGGAGGTGCTGCAAGCCATCATGAACAAGGAATCTGCGTCCATCGGCATCAATAATACGATCGCGCGCATTCGTCTCGCGTATGGCGATCAATACGGAGTCGATATCGTTTCCGCGCGGGGCCAAGGAACGCGAATAGCCATTACGCTTCCATATGAACCCAATTAAAGTCCACCAAAACAAAGATATTGGGAATAGGTAAGCGTTATCAGATGCTCTATACTGAGGTCATCATAGACTGCAGCTATGAGCAAGCCGGAAAGACGAATGGATCAACGCCTATTCGAAAGGGGTATATTCACATGTTGCATAACAAAAAAACGATAGCCTCCATACTGGCGCTAACGCTAATGGCCATTACGATTCTCGCGGGCTGCTCCCGCCCTTCCGGGGAGCCCGCCTCGGGCGGCAATAACGGTAAGGACGGAGGACCCGCGCCGATTACGCTCCGCATGGCGGTATGGGGAGCGCCGGATGAAGTGGCCGCTTATAAGTATTCCATCCAGCGGTACGAAGAAAAATTCCCGCATATTAAAGTCGATATGCAGCATATCGCGGCCGATTACGATACCAAGCTGACGACCATGGTGGCCGGCAATGACGTGCCCGACGTCGCCATGATGGAATCCGGTTCGATTGCCTACCCTTTGGCGGAAGAAGGGAAATTCCTGAATCTGCAGGATTTTCTGGACAAGGATTCGCAGATCAACGTCGACAGTCTCGTGCCTAACCTGCTCTACTCGGTCGAGCCGGGCCACGTGATCGGCATCGCGCCGGGACCGGAGTCGTTCGGCCTGTTCTACAATGAAGATATGTTCAAGGATGCCGGCGTAGAGACGCCGCCGTCCAAAGCGTCCGAAGCGTGGGACTGGGACGAATTCGTGGAGGTCGCGAAGCAGCTGACGATCGATACGAAGGGCAGGAACGCCGCCGATCCAGCCTTCGATCCGAAGAACATCAAGCAATACGGCATTAACTTCCCGACATGGTGGGGCGGCTACAGCAACTTCATCTACTCCAACGGCGGCGACTTCGTCTCCGCGGACGGCAAGTCCTTTGCGCTGAACCAACCGGAGGCCGTCGAGGTGTTCCAGAAAATCGCCGATCTGATGAACGTGCATCACGTGGCTCCGTCGCCGGTTCAATCCAAGAATATCCCGGCTACCAACGTGGCGCTGCAGACCAAGAAGGTGGCGATGGTCATCGACGGACAGTGGTCGACGGCTTCGCTCGCGAAGTCCAACTTCAATTACAACGTGGGCGTTCTGCCGGTCATGAAAGAGCCGATGACGACAATCGTGGCGGGCATGTTCTCGATCTTCAAAGCGACGAAG
Source organism: Paenibacillus sp. (assembly GCA_029256665.1). Lineage (GTDB taxonomy): Bacteria > Bacillota > Bacilli > Paenibacillales > Paenibacillaceae > Pristimantibacillus. The sequence goes on along the minus strand of JAQSXN010000079.1, from coordinate 3,759 downwards.
TATCCGCAGGAATCATGGGAGCTGGTCAAATATTTGATCGATCCCGAATCGTCCATCGACATGATTACGTCCGGTACATGGATGCCGTCCTATAAGAGCTGGTACACGGATGGCGAACTGCTGTCCAGATGGACGGAGAATCTGGAGGCTCGTCCTTCGGGCTACAAGGACGCGATCGTGGAAGTGCTGCTGAACAGCAGCCACCAAACGCCGACGGGCTACGTCAAGAACTTCAGCAAAATCATGGACGTGGTTACTCCGGCGCTGGATAAGGTTTGGCTCGGACAGCAGACGGCGCAGGAGGCGCTCGACGGCATCGCGGCCAAGGCGCAGGAGCAGGTTCAAGGAAGACGCGACATCGAACAATAAGGCATAGCGGGGCGGCGGCATTCAGCATCCGCGAACATGCAGCCGCTCCCCTAAAGCATCGACACGTCGGCCTGTAACAACGGGAGGTTAACATGAGAAAAGGACTATTCTACGGCTTGCTGTTCACGTCTCCCGCGATTTTGGGCTTCCTGATCTTTACGCTAGGCCCCATGATCGCGAGTTTGGTCCTTAGTCTGACCGATTACAACGTGTTCAAAGAAGGAACCGCGTTTGTCGGTTTCGATAATTACGTCCGCTTATTCAGCGGGGAGGATGACCTGTTCTATCAATCGCTAGGCGCCACCTTCTACTTCGTGCTGCTGCGCGTGCCGGCCGTCATTCTGATTTCGTTCGCGGTCGCGCTGCTGCTGAACATGAACGTGAAGGGCAGGGCGCTGTTCCGCACCATCATCTATTTGCCAAGCATCGTGCCAGCCGTAGCGTCGGCGATGATCTGGATGTGGCTGCTCAATCCCGATCTGGGTCTTATCAACACCGTGCTGAAATGGCTTCACCTGCCAACTAGCAATTGGCTTTACGACGAGAGCAGCGTCATTCCGTCCGTCGTGCTGACCACGCTGTGGGGCATCGGGGGCACGGTGATCATCTTCCTGGCCGGATTGTCCGGCATACCGAAGCAATATTACGAAGCGATCGACGTGGACGGCGGCGGCTGGTACAGCAAGCTGCGCCACATTACGATACCGATGGTGACCCCGACGTTGTTCTTCAACACGATCATGACGATTATCGGCTCGTTCCAGGTGTTTAACGAGGCTTACATCCTGACGGATGGCGGACCTAACAACAAAAGCTTGTTCTACGTGTTCTATCTGTGGCGTACCGGCTTCCGGGATACGGAGATGGGATACGCGTCGGCGCTCGCATGGGTGCTGTTCGTCATCATTCTGTTCTTTACCTACCTCGTGTTCAAAAGCTCGAAGTCATGGGTGTACTACGAAGGAGGGGGACGCTCATGAAAACGCCGAAAATGACGCTGACAGCAGGATACATCGCGCTCATTATCGTTTCCATCATGTTCATTACGCCTTTTATCTGGCTGATCCGAAGCTCGCTCATGAGTCTGCCGCAGATTTTCTCGATGCCGCCCGAATGGATTCCAAGTCCATTTCAATGGGACAATTTCCATAAGGCGCTCACGATTCTGCCGTTCGACACGTACTTCACGAACACGTTCATTATCGTGGCCGGCGTGCTTGTCGGCACGGTCGTGACCAGCACGGTCGCGGCGTTCGGCTTCTCGCGGATTCAGTGGAAGGGGCGCGATATCGTGTTCGCCATCCTGATGTCGAGCATGATGCTTCCGGCCGCCGTGACGCTGATCCCGAGTTTCTTGGGGTGGCAGATGTTAGGCTTCTACGATACGTATTATCCGCTGATCGCTCCGGCCTACTTCGGCGGAGGCATCTTCAACATCTTTTTGCTTAGGCAGTTTTACATGACGATTCCGCGCGACTTCGACGAGGCGGCGGTGGTGGACGGAGCCAACTACTTCGGCATCTATTTCAAAATCATTCTGCCGCTCAGCCGCTCGGCCGTCATCGTCGTGGCGCTGTTCACCTTCCTGGGGACGTGGAACGACTTTATGGGTCCGCTCATTTATTTGAAGAGCGACCATCTGTTCACGCTTGCCCTTGGCCTGCAAATGTTCCAGGGCTCCTATACCGCCCAATGGGATCTGCTGATGGCGGCATCCGCCGCGGTCGTGCTGCCTTGCGTCATCGTCTTTTTGGTGGGGCAACGGTATTTCCTGGAGGGCATTACGATGACCGGACTGAAAGGATAAAACGATAGAGAGGGAGAATTTCCATGCCGATTACCGCAGCTCCGCTGAAACGGTGGGGCAACGTTCCGTTTACGAAGGTCGAAATTCATGAAGGCTTCTGGAGGCAGCGCCTCGAGTCCGTGCAGAGCGTGACCTTGCCGGCTTGCCTCGAGCAATGCGAGACAACGGGCCGGGTGGCCAACTTCGAGAAGGCGGGCGGGCGAAAGGAAGGCGAGTTCGAAGGCATCTACTTCAACGATTCCGATGTCTATAAGGTGCTGGAGGGAGCCGCGTACTCCCTCATGCTGAAGCGGGATTCCGCGTTGGAGGCGGAGATCGACCGCATCGTCGACGCGATCGCGTCCGCCCAAGAGCCGGACGGCTATCTGTGCACGTACTTCACGCTCAAGGCGCCGGAGAGCAAATGGACCGACATGGAGAAGCACGAAATGTACAACGGCGGCCATCTGATCGAAGCGGCGGTCGCTTATTACGAAGCGACGGGCAAGCCGCTTATTTTGGACGTCGCCAAGAAGCTGGCGGATCATTACGACTCGCTCTTCGGCCCCGGCAAGCGCCACTGGGTGGAGGGCCATCAAGAGATCGAGCTGGCGCTCGTCAAGCTGTACCGGCTGACCGGCGAGGAGCGGTATTGGAAGTTGTCCCTATGGCTGCTGGAGGAACGCGGACGCGGCCATGGCGTCGGCCGCATCTGGGACATCCCGGAATGGGGGCCGGCTTATTGCCAGGACGACGTGCCGGTCAAGGACATCGAGAAGGTGACGGGGCATGCCGTGCGCGCGATGTACCAGTACGCGGCCATGGCCGACGTCGTCCACGCGTCGGGCGATCCGGCGTATACGGCGGCCCTGCACCGCGTATGGTCGCATACGGTGGAACGCAATATGTACATCACCGGCGGCATCGGTCCTTCCCATCATAACGAGGGCTTCACGCACGACTACGATCTGCCGAACGAGACCGCCTATTGCGAGACCTGCGCGGCCATCGCGATGGCGTTCTGGAACCACCGGATGAATCTGCTGTTCGGCGACGGCGTCTACGCCGACATCGTCGAGCGGGAAATGTACAACGGCGCGCTGTCCGGCATCTCGCTGCAAGGCGACAAGTTCTTCTACGTCAATCCGCTGGCTTCGCAGGGCGGGCATCATCGGGTGCCGTGGTTCGAAACGTCGTGCTGCCCGACCAATCTCGTCCGCTTCCTGCCCGCTATCGGCCAATACGCCTATGCGATTGCCGATGGGGGCGTCGTCGTCAACCAGTACATCAGCGGCGAGACGGCACTCGAAGTGGCTGACGGGCGTTCCGTCAGGCTAAAGCAGACGACGAACTATCCGTGGGACGGCAAAGTAACGCTCGACGTGCTGGAAGCGGAGGCCGACGGCGATTCGGCGTTCCCGATCCGGCTGCGGGTGCCGGGCTGGTGCGGAAGCTACCGGCTGTCGGTTAACGGCGTTGCCGTGCCCGGCGGCGCGGCGGCGGCCGAGAACGGCTATGTCGCCATCGAGCAAAGCTGGTCTCTCGGTGACAGCCTCGTGTTGGAGCTGGATATGCCGGCGGTGAAGGTGCGCGCGCGCGATGAA
>JAQSXN010000078.1 GCA_029256665.1 Paenibacillus sp. | reverse complement strand
GATGACCGAATCGATACTCCATATCCTCGAAGTCTTTGCCGTATGCGTTCACGTTCTGCCCAAGCAGCGTGATCTCCTTATAGCCTTGCCGCGCAAGCTCGCGCACCTCCGCAATAATATCCGCGGGCCTGCGGCTTCTTTCTTTGCCGCGCGTATACGGCACGATGCAATAGGTGCAGAACTTGTCGCAGCCGTACATGATATTGACCCAAGCCCGGAGTCCTTCCCGTTTCTTGGGCAGGTTCTCGATGATGTCGCCTTCCTTGGACCACACCTCGACGACGAGCTCCTTGCTGTAATACGCCGTCTCCAACAAGCGCGGCAAGCGATGGATGTTATGGGTCCCGAAGATCATATCGACAAAAGAGTGTTTCTGCAGCAGGCGGCCCACGACCGACTCCTCTTGAGCCATGCAGCCGCATACGCCTAAGACGAGGCCGGGCTTCTCCTTCTTGAGCCGCTTGAGATGCCCTAGCTCGCCAAACACCTTGTCCTCCGCGTTTTCGCGAATGGCGCAAGTATTGAGCAAGATGACGTCGGCTTGTTCGCGATCATCCGTGGCCGTATACCCCATCGCTTCGAACATGCCGCTCATTACTTCGGTATCATGTTCGTTCATTTGGCAGCCGTACGTTTGGATAATGTACTGTTTGCCGGCGCCCATCGTCCGAAGCTCGTCCGGGATGGAGAAGTCGTAATGGACCTCTATGTCTTCCTTGCCTCTTCGCTTCTCGTCCTTAAGCGATGGCGCTGCATTCAACTGGATGTTCCGGCCGCCCAGCCTGATCGTGGTTTTACCGTCTTCTTCCCCTATGATTTTGGCGCCCGTGAAATCAAAGTACTTGGAGTAATCCTTCGTCGTCACGTGAAATCACACACCCCTGTTCGTTGAAGATTCCATGGCGATGATAGATGTTAGTTGCTCGAAGCGAAACTTCAATACAAGATTATACCATATTCCAGTAGAGGAATCCGCAACTTAATCGACGATTTCGGCAAGATCGCCATTCCGAATTCCCGCAGCGTTGGCCTCGTCCGTGTCGATATGCATATCAAGAGCATAGTCGGACGATACCCGGGCAATCACCTGTTCGAAAATAACGCCTCGATCGCCGCCAACGCGGACGCGAAGCCGGTCCTTATCCGCAATGCCGAACCGATCCGCGTCGCTTGTATGGAAATGGATGTGGCGAGCCGCCACGATGACGCCCTCTTCGATCGTCAGTTCGCCGGCCGGCCCTTGAATCGTAATGCCCGCCGAACCGGCGATGTTGCCCGATTCGCGAACGGGCGGATTGACGCCAAGCGCGAACGCATCCGTTCGCGACACCTCTAATTGCGTGGCTTTGCGCGCAGGTCCGAGAATGCGCACTTTCGGGAACGTTCCCTTGGGACCGACGACCGCTACCGTTTCGTTGGCGGCATACTGGCCGGGCTGCGACAAAGGTTTCATCTCCGTCAGCGCATATCCCGCGCCGAACAACAGCTCTACGTGCTCCTGCGAAAGATGGATATGTCTTGCCGAAACGCCTACCGGTACTTCTTTCTTCATCCTGCTCACTCCATTATCTATTAGCGGTTATGTATCCCTTCAAGGTGAAGTCAAACCACTTCTTATACTTATGCGTAGAAAAGAAAGCATACGGTCGCCCTCGACCGTATGCCCATCATACCATTTATTTAAATTCCGCGACAAGTTTACTGAACTGCTCTTCTGTAATTTGAAGGTCTTGCTTCGCCAATCCTTCCGTCTTGAAGCCGGAGATGAGATCCTCGTACGACTTGCGCGTCGTATTCTGATAGATCAGGCCGGTCAACATGCCGCCCGTCTCCATGATCATGTTCATCGCCGCCATCCGGTTGCTCGGATCGTAATCCGGATAGCCATCCAAGGTGACGATGTTTTCTTTGAACCAATCGTACGTATTGATTTTGTTAAAGGTGACGCACGGGCTGAACACGTTGATGAGCGAGAAGCCTTCGTGTTTGATTCCTTGCTCGATCAAGCTGGTAAGACCTTTAAGATCGCTTGAGAACGACTGCGCAACGAACGTAGCGCCTGCGGACATCGCGATCTCGAGCGGCGACAGCGTCGACTCGATGGAACCTTCCGGCGTCGACTTCGTTTTGAAGCCCTCCGCGCTGCGAGGCGAAGTCTGGCCTTTCGTCAATCCGTAAATTTGGTTGTCCATCACGATATACGTAATGTTCAGGTTACGGCGGATCGCATGGACGGTATGGCCCATCCCGATCGCGAAGCCGTCGCCGTCGCCGCCCGATGCGATGACGGTCAGCTCGCGGTTGGCGAGTTTAACGCCTTGCGCGATCGGCAGCGCGCGGCCATGAATGCCGTGCAAGCCGTATGCGTTAATGTAACCGGAGATCCGGCCCGAGCATCCGATGCCGGAAATAACCGCGAGTTCTTCCGGCTCCAATCCTACATTGGCGGCGGCGCGCTGAATCGCGGCTTGAATGGAGAAGTCGCCGCAGCCTGGACACCAGTTCGGTTTCACGTTGTTACGAAATTCCTTAAATGTTGCCATCTTCGCTCATCCCCTTACAAGCTTGGTAAACTTCGAGCGGCAGGAACGGGTTACCGTCGTACTTCAGCAAACTTTTGATTTTATCGCCGAAGCCGGCGTTCATCTTCACTTGGGCCGCAAGCTGCGCGGTCGCGTTATTTTCCATGACGACGATACGTTTCGCGTTTTGCAAATACGGCATTAACGCGTCCGTCGGGAAAGGATGGATCTGGCGGATCGTAATATGATTGCTAGTTAGCCCATCTTGCTGCAGCTTCTCTCTTGCCGCGTCGATCGTGCCTCCGGTGGAGCCCATGCCGATGATCAGCAATTCCGGATTTTGATGCGGGGCGTCCACGCGGATCGCGTCCCGTACTTGCAAGCCGTCAAGCTTGCCCAGACGTTTATCCATCATCAGCTGTCGGTTTTTCGCGTTCTCCGAAGGCCTTCCGATTTCGTCGTGCTCGACGCCGGTTACGTGGTGAATGCCGCCTTTAACGCCGGGAAGCACGCGCGGCGAGATGCCGTCTTCGGTCAATTCGTAACGCTTGAACAGCTCGTTGGCCTCCAGAGGCGGCGCTTCCGTTACGAGCTTGCCGCGCTTGATCTCGACTTTGGAGAAGTCGAACGGCTCGCAAGATTGTTTGCCAAGCGATAGCTGCAGGTCGGTCATCACGATGACAGGCACTTGATATTGCTCCGATAAGTTAAACGCTTCGATCATATCGTAGAAACAATCTTCGATCGACGCCGGCGCGATCACGATTTTCGGAATCTCGCCGTGCGTGCCGTATACCATCGCGTTGAGGTCGGATTGCTCCTGCTTCGTCGGCAATCCCGTCGAAGGACCGCCGCGCTGCGTATTGACGATAACGAGCGGCTGCTCCGTCATGCCGGACAAGCCGATCGCTTCCATCATGAGCGACAAGCCGGGACCCGCCGAAGCCGTCATCGTCCGAACGCCGGCGTAATTCGCGCCGATGGCCATCGTCACCGCGGCGATTTCGTCCTCGGTCTGAACGACCGTGCCGCCGAACTTCGGCAGCTTCTTGATCAAATATTCCATGATCTCGGATGCGGGCGTAATGGGATAAGCCGACATGAGGCGGCAGCCCGCCGCGATGGAGCCGAGACCGATCGCTTCGTTGCCGATCATGAACAGCTTCTGTTCGCCGTCCGCTTCGTCCAGCTTGAAGTCGTCCAGCGGTCCGCCGGCTTGCTCAAGCACGAATTCGGCTCCGTTTTTGACCGCTTCGATGTTCTTTTCAACAATCGCCGGACCTTTGCGTCCGAATTCTTCCTCCACCGCTTTGTTAAACACTTCCAGCGGCAGCCCAAGAAGCGCCCAAGATGCCCCGGACGCCACCATGTTTTTCATGAGCGAAGTGCCGAGATCTTCGGCAATCTTTGTAATCGGTACCGCAAACAGACGCGCGTCAACGCCTTCGGGAATCGTCGGTCCGAATTTCGCGTCCGCCACCACGACGCCGCCGGGACGAAGCTCATGCGCGTTAAGGTCGATACTCTCTTGGTCGAAGGCGACCAAAATGTCGAGATCGTCGGAGATCGCGCGGATCGGTTTCGTGCTGATTCTAATTTTATTATTCGTATGTCCGCCCTTGATGCGGGACGAGAAATGACGGTAACCATATAAGTAATATCCTAATCGGTTAAGAGCGGTGGAGAAAATACGGTCTGTGCTTTCGACCCCTTCCCCCTGCTGTCCCCCGATCTTCCAAGACAGTTGACTAATCAAAATGTCCATCTCCTCTGCTCCATAAAGGAACCATCGTACTCGACAACTTGAGCAATTATATAATGAAAGCTGTATCGTCACAACAATTTTATGTTGGAAGCTGCCAAATTGCAATATGTAAACGTTTAATTAAAACATAACATGTTTCGATGAAAACGATATCGCTTTGAGATGGCAATGCGCGGGACCGCCCCTGAGTGCGGGGCAGCCCCTTCTTGTCCGTTAAGCCGGCGGCAATTGCTCCTTCAGAAACGCATATGCATTATCCTGGAAAAATGCCGATACCTGCGTGGAGGAATAATGGTTCAGCAGCTCATCGCGCAATAGATACACCTTGCCCGGATGGATGAGATCGCTCATATGCCGATCGATTCCGTCGAAATCAGAGCCCAGCATCACATTTTTCTCTCCGCCTAATCCGCAAATATGATCGACATGCCTGAGCAAGTCCGAAACGCTCGCATGCCCGGTCGCCGTTACGAACCACGGGACATATGTTAATCCGATTCTCCCGTTGCTTTGAATGATCGCCTCCAGCTGCCGATCATCGAGATTGCGCGGATGATCGCAAACGCTGCGAGCATTGGAATGCGACGCGATGACGGGTTTGACGGACACAGCCATGACATCCCAGAACGCGCGTTCCGACAAATGCGAGACGTCGACGATGATGCCGAGCTCGTTGCAAGCCGTCACAAATGATCGGCCTTCTCCTGTCAAGCCTGCGCCTCGGGGCTCCATCACGCCGTCCGCCGCCCAGTTCGCCTGATTCCATGTTATCCCCGCCGCACGTACGCCAAGCCTGTACAACAGTCTTAGCATCGACAGTCTCCCCTGCAAGCCTCCGACGCCTTCCAATGACAATAATGCACCCGTCTTGCCTGTCGACAGACAATCGTCCAGATCGGCAGCCGTCGTTACGAGTTTCATGCCGTCGCAGCCCAAGACTTGCTCGTAAAACAGGTCCACCGATTCCCAGATCGGGTCCATCGTCCCCGACTGCCCGGAGGAAATATAAATAGCAAAGGTCTGCAGCAGCACCCCCGAGTCTCTTAACCGCTCGAACGTAACGTCAAGGCTTCCTTCCTCGCCGCCGCTAAACCGAATTCGCCGATCCTCCAGCAGCTTGCTTAATACGTCGCAATGGAAATCAATCATGGCTTCCTCCTCCTCATAACTCCCAATCCTCTCCATCGGCAGACCGCCACACAAAGCAAAAAACCTGTCTACGGCGTAAACAGGCAGATTAGGCGACATGGCAAGTTCATTTCTCGTTATCGCGGCTCGACGATCAGTTTAATGGCCGTACGGTCTTCCCCGTCGATGACAATGTCCGTAAAAGCCGGAATGCAGATGAGATCCACCCCGCTCGGGGCCACAAATCCACGGGCTATCGCAACCGCTTTGATCGCTTGATTGAGCGCGCCCGCGCCGATCGCTTGCAGCTCGGCACCGCCCCGTTCGCGTAGCACGCCCGCGAGCGCGCCTGCGACGGAATTTGGATTGGACTTGGCCGATACCTTTAATACGTCCATGAATAGTACCTCCCCTAGAATGTTGGATGGATTCCACTTCTAAAATAGTATTCGAGAGAAGGAGAAAGATTCCTGCTTTTCTTGGACTAACTCGACAAACGATTCTGAAAAGTCTGACTTTTGCGAACAAAAAAAGACTTCTCTACATGAGAAGCCAATCTTCTTCCGTCATTCGAACCTTCTCCAGCTTCGTCGCGCGGCCGCTGTCATCATCGATCGTAATGACGAGTCCATGCAGATGCCACTTGCCTTCGTCGACGACGAATCTTGCCGGAAGCCCAGTCAGGAAGCGATGCAATACGGCGCTTCGCTCCATGCCGAGCACGCCTTCCTTGGAGCCCACCATGCCGACGTCGGTCAAATACCCGGTACCGCCCGGCAAAATCGTGTCATCGTTCGTTTGTACATGGGTATGCGTGCCCAACACGACCGATGCGCGTCCGTCCAAATACCAACCCATGGCGATTTTCTCCGACGTCGCTTCTGCATGAAAGTCGACTAAAATGGCGTTTGTATGTTGGCTCGCTTCTTCGATCAGCTCGTCGGCTTTGCGGAACGGACAATCGTTGGGAGGCAAAAACGCGCGTCCCTGCAGATTAATGATGGCCAGCTTCTTGCTGCCGGACCCGATTACCGTCATTCCTTGTCCCGGAGCTTCCGAGGAAAAGTTGGCGGGGCGCACGATTCGCGGCTCTTCGTCGATCCATTCGAAGATGTCCTTGTTGTCCCAGGTATGATTGCCCATCGTGATGCCGTTAACGCCGGCGTCAAAAAATTCTTTGGCGATGGCCTTCGTGATTCCTCTGCCCGCAGCGGCGTTCTCGCCGTTAACGACGATCAAGGTTGGATTATGTTTTGATCGCAACGCCGGCAACACTTGCTTGAGCGCGCTTCTGCCTACATTGCCGACAATGTCTCCGATAAATAACACTTTCATGTTCATTACCCTTTCTATTCACAGCCCACTATGCAGAAAAGTGGCTGACAAGCAGCCACTTTTCCCCATCTTGCTTATTTGGCGTATTCCACCGCTCTTGTTTCACGAATAACCGTAACTTTAATATGTCCCGGATAATCGAGTTCGCTCTCGATCTTTTTCGTTATATCGCGAGCAAGACGGAATGCTTCCGTATCATCAATCTTTTCAGGTTGCACCATGACGCGTACTTCGCGTCCGGCCTGGATCGCATATGACTTTTCGACGCCGTCGAACGATTCGGTAATCGCTTCGAGCTTCTCCAGTCGCTTGATATACGTCTCCAGCGTCTCGCGGCGCGCGCCTGGGCGTGCGGCCGACAAGGCGTCCGCTGCGCCGACCAGCATCGCGATAACGGACGTAGCTTCCGTGTCCCCGTGATGGGAAGCGATACTGTTGATGACAACCGGATGTTCCTTGTATTTCTTAGCCAGCTCCACGCCAATTTCGACATGGGAGCCTTCCACTTCGTGGTCTAGCGCTTTGCCGATATCATGCAGCAATCCCGCGCGCTTCGCCAGCGTAATGTCTTCGCCTAGCTCCGCTGCCATCAAGCCTGTCAGATAGGCAACCTCCATCGAATGCTTGAGCACGTTCTGACCATAGCTTGTCCGGTACTTAAGCCTTCCAAGAATTTTGATCAGATCCGGATGCAAGCCGTGCACGCCAACCTCGAAAGTCGCTTGTTCGCCGTATTCGCGAACTCGCTCGTCGATTTCCTTGCGGGATTTCTCGACCATTTCTTCGATACGGGCTGGGTGGATACGACCGTCGGCAACCAGCTTTTCAAGAGAAGTACGTGCAATTTCACGTCTGATCGGGTCAAAGCCGGACAAAATGACCGCTTCCGGTGTATCGTCGATTATGAGATCGATACCGGTCAATGTTTCCAAAGCACGGATATTGCGGCCTTCACGTCCGATAATGCGGCCTTTCATTTCCTCATTCGGCAGGGTGACGACGGATACCGTCGTTTCCGCCACATGATCGGCTGCGCAACGTTGAATAGCCAAAGAAATAATGTCACGCGCTTTTTTGTCGGCCTCTTCCTTTGCTTGCTGCTCGATCTCTTTGATCATTTGAGCTGTTTCGTGACGAACCTCCTGCTCGACGTTGCTCAGGATGATCGACTTCGCGTCTTCCATCGTTAAGCTGGATATACGCTCTAGCTCGCTAAGCTGCTGTTTGTAAATGGAGTCGATTTGTTCTTGGGTTTCTTCGATTCTTTTCTCCTTGTTGGCTACGGTCTCTTCTTTGCGTTCTAGCGCTTCTAACTTCTTATCCAGCGACTCTTCCTTCTGGAGCAGCCGTCTTTCCAGACGTTGCGACTCGTTACGGCGCTCGCGGATGTCTTTTTCAGCTTCTGCACGTAGTCTGTGGACTTCGTCTTTTGCCTCTAGCACCGTTTCTTTCTTTTGAGCTTCTGCGTCTTTTTTCGCATTTTCTACGATTTGAACCGCAGCTTGCTCAGCAGTCGAAATTTTGGCTTCTGCAATCGACTTGCGATAAAAATAACCAATCCCAAAGAAAATTGCGCCAACAAGGATACAAATCAGAATCAAGATCCAGATGTCTATTCCATCCATCTTGTTCACCTCCTTGCTGCATACACCAAGGCACTGCTTGGGATGTTATTAGGTTTTTAACCGGCTTCCAAACCGTTTCATCATGTACCATTTTGACGAAAAAAAACGATTTGAATCAACTTTTGGAAGAAAAATCGATCCAAATGAAAAGGAATACAACCTCATTTTATCTGTTCGCAATTTCAGTTGTCAAGCAAAACGCCATCATCTTCCTCTTCCAGGTCGTCGTCGGTCGACAAGTTGACCGACTTCACCGCTTCTCTGACGATATCTCCGGGAAATCCGCGTCGCATCAGAAATCCGATCAGCTTTGTTCTGCGTTTGGCCGCATCGCCGTTTAACGATCTCGCTTTCTTATGCGCAAGCGCGATCGCGGACTCCAGCTCGCTGCCGCGGTCAAGCTCGGACAACGCTTCTGATGCCGCCTGTTTGGAAACTCCGCGTTGTTGCAGCTCCTGCCGGATCATTAGTCTTCCCTTAGTTCCAGAGCGTAATCGGCTCTCAGCGAAATGCCGCGCATATTGTTCATCATCTACCAGCTTCTCGGATTCTAAACGTTCGATCGCATATTCGATATGGGGTGCTTCAAGCTCTTTTCTTGTCAAATACTGCTGAATCTGCTTGCTTGTCCTCGGCTTGGCTCCCAAATACGCTACTGCGAGTATATAGGCCTGATAACGGCAATCCTCGTCGCGAATTTCGTTAACCTGCTCCTTGGTCATTTCGCCGTCCTTCATCAATCTATATCGAATCAATATATCTTCGTGCACGGTTAAAAAAGGCTCGTCTCCGTCCGCAAGAAGCGCATGTAGATGATAGCGACGTTTCTCCTTCTTATCCCGCCGAACGGAATCGATCCGGTAAACCTCTACTTCTTCGATGTCCATGACTCGCCTGCCTCCCTGACCTCCCCCGAAAGTGGAGGGTAAAAACAACATTCGCCGCTCCCGTTAGAGAGCGGCGAAATGTTATTGTATCTTATGCATCCAGATCGTCGAATTCGTCTTCGTCCTCATCGTCATCTCCAGAGAAGTTGGCAGGAGTAGCCGTCGCGGACAAATTGCTCGCCGCGCGAATCTGCTTCTCGATCTCTGCCGCGAAGTCCGTCTTCTCTTTCAGGAACTGCTTTGCATTCTCGCGACCTTGGCCGAGACGCTCGCCGTTATAAGAGAACCAGGCGCCGCTCTTCTGGACGATGTCCATCTCGACGCCAATGTCGATAAGACTGCCTTCCTTCGAGATGCCTTCGCCGTACATGATGTCGATCTCCGCTTGCTTGAACGGAGGCGCTACCTTGTTCTTAACGACCTTGATACGCGTCCGGTTGCCGACCATGTCGTTGCCTTGCTTCAACGTCTCGATGCGTCGTACGTCCAGTCTGACGCTGGAGTAGAACTTCAGCGCGCGTCCGCCTGGCGTCGTCTCCGGATTGCCGAACATAACGCCGACTTTCTCGCGAAGCTGGTTAATGAAGACGGCGATCGTCTTCGACTTGGAGATGGCTCCGGACAGCTTCCGAAGCGCCTGAGACATCAGACGAGCCTGAAGACCCACGTGGGAATCGCCCATGTCGCCCTCGATCTCAGCCTTAGGCACGAGCGCCGCGACGGAGTCGATGACGATAATGTCTACGGCGCCGCTGCGCACGAGCGCTTCCGCGATTTCGAGCGCCTGCTCGCCGGTATCCGGCTGCGACAGCAAGAGCTCGTCGATGTTAACGCCCAGCTTGCTCGCATAAAGCGGGTCAAGCGCATGCTCGGCGTCGATAAAAGCGGCCTGTCCGCCAATGCGTTGCACTTCGGCGATCGCGTGCAGCGCAACCGTCGTCTTACCCGAAGATTCCGGTCCGTATACTTCGATAACCCGACCGCGCGGCAAGCCGCCGATTCCGAGCGCGATATCTAAAGCAAGCGAGCCGCTCGGCACGGTCTCTACTTGCATATGAGTCGATTCCCCTAATTTCATAATGGAGCCCTTGCCAAATTGCTTCTCGATCTGACGAAGAGCGTTATCCAAAGCTGCGCGACGGTCCGCCAACTCACTCACATCCTTCATGATTTATAATTGTATGATACCTTATTTCGGACGGGTTGCCAAGCTTTTTTTCGAACATACATTCGCAATTTACCAGCCCGCCCCTCTCGCAACGATGATCGTAAGCGCTTCATCCCTCCCGAATAAGCGATATACTATACATCGCA
>JAQSXN010000077.1 GCA_029256665.1 Paenibacillus sp. | reverse complement strand
CGCTGAGCAGGACCCGCTTGATCGCGTCGGTATTGGACGCGATCGTCCGATTGATCTGGGCGATCATTTCGATATGGTATTCGCTGTTCTTCTTCTCCACGACCTCGGCCGCTTTCAAGTAGTTGGCATACAGAATGACCAACACAACGACGATAATAACGGCTACCAGAAAAGATAGCTGATAGCCGATCGGCAGGCTTTTCAACGCCCTCTTGCTCCTGCTAAGCGCCAAGCTGAACATCGCACCACAACCTCTTGTTGTTTTCTCGTCTGTATATTCGTAATGATCGCATGTCCCCGTGCCGATTGCAAAAAGAAAATGTTCGACGCTTTCAATTTCGGAAAACAGGAAAAGCAGCGACGCTGACGATATCGGCGCGTCCGTTGCCCGCCGAATCCGCTTCCCGATCCTGCGAAAGAAAAACGACTGCCCGGACGAAAGGCGCTCCATAAGGAACGCCACTCTCTTAGCAGTCCGATTAGACTATGATTTCGCCGCTTGACGCTCTTGATATACTTTGGTCGCTTCGTCGATCATTTCTTGACCGCCGGACTTCAGCCATTGCGCTTTGAACGCTTCGAACGCCTGGTCCACGTCGTCCTTTCCGATAATCGCCTTCACGTAGAACTCGTCCTGCTGCGTATTCAGGTTCGCGATGTATTTGGCTTTGCTCTCGAGAGCGGTCGGCCCGAGAACGTCGCTGACAATATGGAGGCCCTCGTTCACCTTATCGCGGAATTCCAGTCTTTCTTGCGTGAAGTGGAACTTCCACATCTCCGTGTCGCGCTCGACGAGCGGGTTGTAGTAGCCTCCGATGCCCATCTCGCGAGCTTTGTCCGGAGTGGCCGTAAACTCTTCTTTCATGACGACGAAGCCGTCGACCAGATCGTAAGACTCGCCTTCCACGCCGAAGATGGTGCGGAGGTAAGGCTCTTCGTTGGTCACCATATCCTCGAGCATCGTGAGAATCCGCTCGCGCTTGGCATCGTCTTCCGCCACCTGCTTGCCGAACAATAACGGCACTTGGCTCATGCCGTTCGACATGACCAGATTAGAGCCGCCCGGACCTGTCAAGCCTTTGCCGTATACTTGCGTAATGCCGCTTTCCTTGGCGGCTGCTTCGCCAGCAAAGTTATGATGGTACATTTTGTGGTCGAAGTAACCGAGCTTCTGGCTCAAAAACTTCTGATCGACCAGCGCGCCGTCATCCGTCATAAACTCCGGATCAATGAGACCGCCTTCATACCATTTGCGGAGCAGCTTCAGCGTTTCTTTGGCTTCGCCCGTAATACCGCCCCAAGTGATGGTGCCGTCTTCGGCAAGTTTGAAATGATAAGGGTTGATGCCGTGAGCCGCGAAGATCGAGTTGAACAATTGAACGCGCACGTCCTTGCTCCGTCCGCTCATGCCGTACGTGTCCTTCGCTCCGTTGCCGTCCGGATCGTTGTTGCGGAATTTCGTCAATACATCCTCCAGCTCCTCGATCGTTTGAGGCGGCGCGTCGTAGCCGATTGCCTTCAGCCACTCGCCGTTGAACGTCGGGATGAAGCCGTAAGAGCCGTTCAGCCAGTTGCGTGGCACCCCGTAGTTTTTGCCGTCGATCATGCCCACGTCCCATGGATTAGGATTGATAGATTCCACATGCGCAGTGTAGTTCGGCATATGCTGCTTGATCTCGTCGATCGGGATTTCGGCAATGACGCCTTGACGAGCCCAATTCGACATATCGGCTTCCGATGCGTTATGCACGAAAATATCGGGAATTTCTCCGGAAGCGACCTTCACTTTGAAGTTTTCGTCGGTGCCTCTCATGTTGACGAACTTGACGTTGTAACGCTCTTCCAAATATTTTTGCGTCGGGTTGTCGTCGTTTGTCGGGATATCCCACGTCGAAGCGTTGGTCGAGATGGTGATCGTCTCTTCGTTCGCCGAATCGCCGTTCGCGGCATTCGTCGGAGCAGCGCTTCCTGTCGGGCTTGCGTTGCCGCCATTGTTCGAGCAGCCTGCGGCGACCAGCGAAGCGGTCATCGCAAGCGCCAAGCTTAGCTTGCTTAGTTTTTTCATTTTTTGTGAACCTCCCCTTATTTGCTTGCGTTGTTCTTGCTATATAAACGGGAAGCGCGATTGCTCCCCGATTATACCAATTACCCTTTGAGAGAACCAATCATGGTTCCTTTCACGAAGTACTTTTGGAGGAACGGATACACGATAAGAATAGGCAGCGCGGCGAAGATGATCGTAGCCGCTTTAATGGCCGGGCCGTATTTGAAATTGCCTACCACCGTCCTGCCGAACGTCTCGGCGTCCGTGTTCGTAATGACGATTTCCCTCAAGAAAAATTGCAGCACTTGCTTGTCGGCATCCGAAATGTACAGAACGGCGTCGAACCACGAATTCCAATGCCCCACCGCCGACCAGAGCGCCAGCGTCGCCAGCACCGGCTTTGATAGCGGTAAAATGATGCCGAACAGAATTCGAATATCGTTTGCGCCGTCGATCTTCGCGGACTCCTCGAGCTCGGCGGGAATAGCCATGAAGAAATTGCGGAGCACCAGCATCGAGAAGGTCGGAATGAGTCCCGGCACGATGTAGACCCAGACGCTGTTCATAAGCTCCAGCTCTTTGATGAGCAGGAAGGTTGGAATCGTCCCTCCGCCGAAAAACATCGTAAACAAGATAACCATGGTATAGAAGCTGCGATGCGGCAAATATTTGCGGGATAACGGATACGCGCAGAGCGACATCGCGACTAAGGACAGAAACGTTCCGACAACCGTCCGAAACACCGAATTGCCGAAGCCGGTCCATATTTTCGTCTGGCTCAGCACCTGCTTCCAGGCAAAGAAGTCTATATCCTTCGGGTATAGATGGAAGCCGAAGCGGCCGGCTTCGCTCGGACTGCTAAGCGATACCGAAGCGACATGGATAAACGGATAAATCGTGGATATGCATAATATCGAAATCATAAGGATTAGCAAAGTTTGAAATAGATGCTCGCCGATATTAGGTTTCATAGCGAAATTATTCTCCTTCCAAGCGGGTTTGTTATAAAACCCCTTCTTGCCCCAATCGCTTCACGATAAAATTAGTGCCGAGCACCAAAGCGATGCCGATCACGTTCTTGAACAATCCGACCGCCGTCGTCAACCCGAACTGCGATTGCTGAATGCCCGCCCGGTATACGAAGGTATCGAGCACGTCGGCGACCTCGTAGACGACCGGCGAATACAAGTTGAAGATTTGGTCGAATCCGGCATTCAGGATGCCGCCCAGCGACAGAATAAACATGATGGAGACAACCGGCAGAATCGACGGGATCGTAATATGCCATATCTTCTTCCAGCGCCCCGCGCCGTCAATAACGGCCGCTTCATATAGCGTAGGATCGATGCCGGACATCGCGGCCAAATAAATGATCGTCCCCCAACCGATTTCCTTCCAAATATTCGTCACCACAAGAGTCGGACGGAAGTACTCGGTGTCCGCCAGGAAGTAGATCGGCTCCACGCCGAACAAATGCAGGATGTAGTTGACCGGACCTTCGCTCGGAGACAGCATGACAATAACGATGCCGGACAGAATGACCCAAGAGAAAAAATGCGGAACATAAGAAATGGATTGCGCGAATCGTTTGAAAAAGTTGGAACGCACTTCGTTCAGCAGCAACGCCAATATAATCGGAGCCGGGAAGCCGAATATGATGTTGTAGAAGCTGATCAACACTGTATTGCGGAATATGCGGGCGAAGTCGGGCGACTGGTAGAACAAATATTTGAAATGCTCAAGCCCTACCCAATCGCTGCCCCATATCCCTTTGACCGGGCTAAAATCCTTGAACGCCAGCAAAATTCCGTACAAGGGGCCATAGTGAAAGATGCCGTACCAGACAAGAACCGGAACGAGCATTAGAAACAAATATTTGTTTTTTCTGTATTCCTTCCACGTGCTCATCACATTGCGGAATCGAGTTGGAGCCGATTTGTCATCGCTTTCATTTATTTGAATATTGCCGGTATTCAAACGGTTCAATTCATGCACGTCCTTCCCTGCCATACCATTAGTTGCCGCTTTCGTTTCTTTGACAATTAAATTGTAACCCTGTTCCGATTGCCATAATGACAATTCAATACGAGGAAATGTTGTTTTTTTGGTGTTTGCAATCGAATCTCATTCGATTTTTTTCAAGCCTGCAGGCAAGCGCGCTATACCAGCTCCCGTCCGGTATTTCAACGGGGTCGTTCCGACCTCTTGCTTGAATACTTGAACGAAATACGAAGAGTTGGGGATGCCGACCTCGCTGCCGATCCACTCGACCGGCTTGGCGGTCGTTTCCAGCAATCGGCAGGCATGCCTCATCCGAACGGCCGTAATATACGCCTTTAGCGTGCTTCCCGTCTCCTCATGGAACAGCTTGGACAAATAAAATTTGGATAGATGCAGCGCGGCGGCCAGATCGTCCAGATGAATGCTGTCCCGGTAATGATCGTCGATCCACTTCATCGCTTGCTGGGCATATTCCGCCGTCTTGCTCTCCTCCGCGCGTTGCGCCTGCAATGCCGGCGCCTTCGAGCTGCGGAGCACGCATTCCAAATTCCGCAAGATCAGCATGGCGATCTCTTCGGGATCCTCTCCCATTCCTTGGCTTCGGAGCCATTGATACTGATCGTAGTTGCGTTCGATCTCTTCGCCGCGCGACGAGAGATCGAACGCCATAGCCTTTTTATTACCGTGCCACAAAGCTTTGAACAACGAATAATGTTTGGGGAAAGGCCGGAGCAGGTCGTCCACGAGATGCGGATCGAAAAAAAAGATCGTTCGCGAATAAGGCTGATCCCGGCTCACTTCCGCCATAACCTGATGCAGCTGATGCGGACGGAAGAAGAACAGCATGCCGGGGCGGATCTGGAACGTTACGCCATCCACCGCAACGCGTCCGGACCCTTCGTGGACGTATAACATTTCGCAGCATTGATGCCAGTGATAGAAGCCTTGATAATGATCGGTGTTCTTAAGCCGATAATCCCAGTGAAGCTTCGCCCTTCCGAAAACGACTGGCTCGAACATTCGTTTCATCGTTTACCCCCTTGATTGAAAGCGCTTCAATATAACCATCATAATGATTAACGCAATCCATGAGTATCAAGCGAAATTAGGGAAATATGGACGATTTAACGGCCAGCCCCGTCCTTGAATTCGTCTGCTTGATCGGTTTCGTCCATATCGGCCTAACGATTGTCCATATCGTCTCTTGTCAATAAGGACTTCCGCTTGCAGTCGTCTCCGTATAGAAAAAAGCCGGCTTGCGCCGGCTATTATACACCAATATGCAATTGCGGAACGGTTGCGCGAACTACTCCCCATCTCGCTCTATACCGGAAATTAGTCGAATTACCAAATGTACAAATCATTGCCCTTCAGCTTAAAGATCGCTTCCATGAAATAATAATCGCCGTAGATGATCGCGTGGTGATGCGTCTTGGAATGGTATGCGCCGGAGCCGTTCCGCAGGATCGCGTCCGTCGCCTCCGTCCAGTCGCAACGCGACCCGTCCAGCGTCCGCAGCAGCTTGACCGCGGCGCCCAAGTACAAATCCTTCTCGAGCTCGCCCGCGCGCTTCGCGATTTCGATCAGGCCGCAAGCGGCGATCGCGGCCGCCGTATCATCCTCGCGCCGCGGCTCGGCCGGCTGGCGGAAGTCGACGGGGATGACGCCGCTGTCCGGAATGTTGGCGATAAAATAATGCGCGATCCGCTTCGCGGTATGCAAGTACTCTTCTTTGCCCGTACGAATATAGCTCATCATGAAGCCGTACAGCGCCCAAGTCTGCCCCCGCGTCCAGGAGGAGCCTTCCTCGTACCCCTGTCCGCCGTATGTCCGCGCCACGCCGCCCTCGAACGGATCGAACTCCACGATATGGTTCACCGATCCGTCCGGACGCACGAACGCGGTCATTGACGTGTCGGCATGCTTCATCGCGATCTGCTTGAACCTGGGGTCGCCCGTTTCCTCGGATGCCCAGTACAGCAGCGGAATGTTGAGCATGCAGTCGATGATCGCCCAGCCTCTCGTATCCCCTTCCTTGAGATCGTTCCACGCGCGGATGAAGCCGCCGGCCAGGTTGAAGCGGCCCGCCAGCAGGTTCGCGGCATGCAGCGCCCGCTTGCGGGACTCTGGATTGCCGGTGACCCGGTAATTCGCGACGCTCGTTGGAAGCCACATGAAACCGACGTCGTGATGCAGCCCGTAGTAGTCGCTGAAGCATTGATCCAGCTTCTCCTCGGATATCCCCGCGATCTCCTTGTACTTCTCGTTTCCCGTCTCGTGAAACATCAGCCACATCATGCCGCCCCAGAAGCCGTTGGTCCACCAGCAGATGCCGTCCGCCGCGTCTCCCGAAGGGTTGTCGACCGAACGGTCATCGTACGTGCCGTCTTTGGTCGTATACGGAATTTTGTCCCGATTCTTTTCGCTGACCCAATCCATTTTTTGCGTTAGTTTATCGATGACGTCTTGAAGCCATGCCTGATCCGCTGCTTTCAACATGTCCCGCTTACCCTCTTTCCCTATCGTAACTTGCGTCCATTATAGCGATACCCGGGAAACGAAAGTGCCCGGAACGCGTCCGAAAATGTTGATCTATTGCTCTTTATCCGGCTATCCTTTGATCGCGCCCGAAGACACGCCTTTGACAAAATACTTCTGCAGCGACAGAAACGCGATCAGCACCGGAACCAGCGACATCGTCGTGCCGGCAAAAATCATATCCCAGCGCGAGGAGAACTCGCCGACGTAATAGAACAGCTCCACGATCATCGTCTTTGTCTCGCCGGACGGCAATACCAGCATCGGCATCAGGAAGTCGTTCCAGATGCCAAGACCCTGCAGCACGACCATGCTGGCCGTAACGGGTCCGAGGAGCGGGAAGACGATGCGCCAGAAGATGCCGATCCGGCTGCAGCCGTCGATCTCCGCCGATTCCTCGATTTCGCGCGGCACGCCCTTCAGGAAGCTCGTATACAGCAGCACGCCGAAGCCGACCGAGCCGGCGATGTAGATAAACACCGGCCCCATCAGGTTGCCGAACAGCCCCATCATGTTTAGTTGCTTAAAGAGCGGGATCATATAGACCTGGAACGGCACCATCATGCCGAACAAGAAGAAGATGTAGACGATATTTGTCCATCTTTTGTTATTCCGCTCGATCGCGTACGCCGCCATCGGAATGACGACCACCATGGCCGCGATCGAAGCAAGCGTCAAGATGGCGCTGTTCAGCATCGCTCTCGGATATTCCGTCTCCGTCAGGAGGTACTTGAAGCTTTCGATGTAAAAGCCCTTCGGGAAAGCGATAGCGTCGCGCATGATTTCGCCGTTGGATTTGAACGCCGACATGATGTTAAAGAAAATCGGGAAGGCAAAGACGGCGGCGATCGCCAGCGTTATGGCAAACAATACGATGCTTCCGGCCGTAACCGGCTTTTTGGCTTTACGCTCCATCCTACATCTGCACCTCCCGTTTGCGCAGCACGCGAATTTGAATCAACGATATGATCAGGATAAGAATAAACAATACGATAGCCAGCGCGGTGCCGAAGCCTTGCCTGCCCTCGCCGAAGGCCACCTTGTATATGATGTAAGTCAACGTCTCGGTCGCGAAGCCGGGACCGCCGTTCGTCATGACCGCGATCTGGTCGAACAGCTTGAGCGAATTAATCATCGACAGCATGACGCAGACGGTCGTCGCGCCGGCCAGCAGCGGGAACGTCACGTGGCGGAATTGCTTCCACTTGCCCGCGCCGTCGATGCTCGCGGCCTCCAGCAGCTCTTGCGGAATGCCCTGCAGACCTGCCAGATAGATGATCATGTAGTAGCCCGAAGCTTTCCATACCGTTGACAATATTATCGAAAGCAAGGCAAAGTCCGGATCGCCAAGCCAATCCGCCTTTAGCGCGCTGAGTCCAAGCGCGTCCATCAGCTGATTCACGACCCCGAAATTGTAATTCAAAATAATCATCCAGATGAACCCCATAATAATGCCGCTCATCAGCACCGGGAAATAAAAGATGCTGCGGAAGAAGTTGCGCAGCCAGCGCACCTGGTCGACCAGGATGGCCAGCAGCAGCGCCGCCACGTTCTCCAGAAGGACAAGCGCGACCGCGACGATGATCGTGTTCTTAAGCGCGTTGTGAACCCTCGGGCTCTCCCAAATTTCCTTGAAGTTATCGAGGCCGATGAATCTAATATCGGCGCTTAGGCCGTCCCATGACGTAAAGCTGAGGTAAATGCTGCTGAAGGTGGGAAGCATGACGAACACGCTGTACAGCAAAAACGCGGGTAGAATAAACCATATTGCGTAGCTGCGCCACCATTGTTTTTTCTTTCTTCCGATTGCCGTGGCACTCATGGCGCTCTCCTCCTGCCTTTCTTAGAAAGATAACCTCCGCCGGGTTGGCAGAGGTTATCCCGCATGTCTCGATTGCCTAACGGATTAACGCTATTGATTGTTCGCTTTCACGTTGTTGTCGTATTCCGTATCGGACTGTTTCATGTAGTCGGCTATGTCGGCATCGCTGACGACCAAATCCTGCAGCAGCTTGTAGAACCAGTTGCGGAATTGCGGCGGAATCGCGTTGTCGCCGTACCAGTTGTTGATCATCATCGATTTCTGAACCGACGCGTCCGCCATCAAACGGAGCACTTCCTTCATCTGGTCGTTCGTCTCGTACGTCACCTTGGCCTTCGTCGTCGGGATGCCGTTGACCGTGGCCAGATACGGGCTGTATTGCGCCGGATCGAAGAAGAATTGAATGAAAGCCTTGATCGCCTCGACCTTGGCGGGATCCTTCGCCGCTTCGGCGGAGAGCGACCATCCGGCCAGCGTCGGCAAGCCGTTCACGATAACCGAGCCGTCGCGGTTCGGCAGCGCGTAGAAGCCGTATTCGAAGCTTGGATCCGCTTCCGTGATTTGACCGAACATCCACGGGCCGGAGTACAGCTGAGCAGCTTTGCCCGTGACGAGCATCGATGCCGTCTGATTGTCGGCCGTGCTTAGCCAACCTTTGTCCACGTATTTGGAGAACAGCTCCTTGTAGTCCGTAACCGCCTGCACGACGGGCGCATCCGTGAAGCTCGCCGTGCCCGCCGTACGTTTGGAGTTCCAGTCCGGATCGCCCTTGTACACGTTGTTGATCAAGAAGTAGTTGACCCAGAAACCCATGTGGAACAGATCCTTGCCGCCGACCACGATCGGGGAAATGCCGCTCGCCTGCAGCTTGTCTTGCACCGCCAGGAATTCGTCGTACGTTTTCGGCAATTCCGTCACGCCGGCGTCCGCATAAGCCTTCTTGCTATAAATGATGCCGTTGGGCGCATTGCCCGCGATCGGAGCGTTGTAATGCTTGCCGTCGTATTGCGGCAGGCTGGTGAACAGTCCGTGCAGCTCCGCGGGAAGCTCGGCCAGCTTGCCTGCATCGGCGAACACCTTGGTGTCCCTCATCTCGACCAAATCCGGGAACTCGCCGACCGCGTCTTTCGTTTTCAACCAATCGAGGTACGAATCGCTTGTCGTTTCGCTAATATTTTTAATCGTAATGTGCGGGTTCGCGGCCGTGAACGAGTCGATCGTCGTTTCGATCGCCTTTTTCGTGGCGGGATCCCCCGTCGCATACGCAACGGAGATCGTCACGGGAGCCGGCTTGTCGCCTCCGCTCGCGGAGTCCGCCTTTGCATTCGTCGGCGCATTGCCGTTCGTTCCCGTTCCGCCCGTTCCGCTTCCGCATGCCGAGAGAACGAGCGAAGCGGCCAATACCATGGAGCCGAATTGAATCATCGATTTTTTTGTCATCTGTCTGTGAACCTCCCTTTCGTGATCAACGCCGTTAACTAGGATGTCGACTTCCTTGTTAACAGAGTACCATCGCCGGAGCGGCCGATGAATGAAGTTTTTTAAGACTCATGTGCGGGTAATTTAAGATGTTTCTCCTTCTCCGCGATCGGGAATCGCATTCGAACGGAGGTGCCCACGTGTTCGATGCTGTCGATTTCAAGCCCGTATCCGTCGCCGCAGGTCGTTTTGATCCGGTCGTGCACGTTTTTGAGCCCCACGTTTTTGCTCGGCGCTTCCGGCTTCGCCAGCAGCTCATTCAGCTCTTGCAGCTTCTCCGCGCCAATGCCCGCTCCGTCGTCGTAGACCGTGACGAGCAGCTTGTCCGCCTCCAGCTCCGCGGACACGAGCACGCTGCCTTTGCCGCCCTTAGGCCTGATGCCATGCTGGATCGCGTTCTCCACGATGGGCTGCAGCGACAGCTTAAGCAGTTGAAAATCCTGGCGAACATCCGCGGCGATCTTGAGCCTCAGGTCGATCCGGTTCTCGTATCGGACCCTGATGATATAGAAGTAATCCCGGAGATGGTCGAGCTCTTCTTGCAGCGTTACCCAATCCTCTCCGTAATCAATTACGTATTTCAGCTGATTGGATAACGCCAATATCATGTCGGCTACTTCCCCGTCGTCGTTGTAGACGGCGTTCATCCGGATGACCTCCAGCGTGTTGTACAAATAATGGGGCCGGATCTGGCTCTTGAGCGCGTTCAGCT
>JAQSXN010000076.1 GCA_029256665.1 Paenibacillus sp. | reverse complement strand
TCTTGCTTGCCGCAATGATCTTCCGCAGGCGGAGCAGCCTGGACGGCCGTTTCCCCCAGGGCTGACGTCCGCGGGTAGCGGCGGGGCCAGGCCAACTCCGTCATAGACGGTCGTGGAAGCATTTGTTATAATTGTGAGGAAAAATGAACGGCACCTTTCCTGGCATATCGAACAGATCCCATACCATCCTGTGACGGAGGCGATCATGTGGAGCATTACGTCAACCATTACGTTGTCGTCGCGATCTTCCTCGTACTCGGCATTCTGCTGCCCGTCGTCGCGCTGCTTCTGGGCAAGGCGCTCAGGCCGCATAAGCCGACGGAACCTAAGAGCGGCACGTACGAGAGCGGCAACGAACCCGTAGGCGAAGGTCAGGTCAGATTCAATGTCCGGTATTATTTGTTCGCGCTAATGTTTGTTATCTTTGATGTGGAAACCGTTTTCTTATATCCTTGGGCCGTCGCGTACAATAAGCTCGGCCTTTTTGTTCTGGTCGAAATGGTCATTTTCGCGGGAATGCTGCTCGTTGGACTCCTATACGCATGGAAGAAGAGGGTGCTGAAATGGAATTGAACCTGGGTTCGATTAGTCTCGAGGAACGCAAGGAGCTGGAGCGCAACGTATTTCTGGGGACGTTGGAGAGCCTGAAGGCTTGGGCGCGGAGCAACTCGTTATGGCCGCTTACGTTCGGCCTCGCCTGCTGCGCCATCGAGATGATGGGCACGGGCGCGTCGCATTACGATCTGGACCGGTTCGGCGTCATGTTCCGGACGTCGCCGCGCCAGTCGGACGTCATGATCGTATCGGGCACCGTGACCAAGAAGATGGGGCCGCTGCTGCGCCGTCTGTACGATCAAATGCCGGAGCCGAAGTGGGTCATCGCGATGGGCTCCTGCGCGACCGCGGGCGGGCCATATGTCAAGTCGTACGCCGTCATCAAGGGGGTCGACCAGATCGTGCCCGTCGACGTGTACATACCGGGCTGCCCGCCCAATCCTGCGGCGCTCATCTACGGCATCAACAAGCTGCAGGAGAAAATTCGGTACGAAGCGAAGACCGGGAAGCGGGTGACCGGACGATGAGCGACGAGGAGAAGAAGCGGGACGCGCGGGAAACAACCGGCGCCGGCGATGCGGCGAAGCCGGAAGCGGCGTCGGAGGCCGCCGTCGACCCGGAGCGCGAAGCGAAGCTCAAGGCGGCCGCGGAAGCGCGGGCGGCGAGAGCGGCGGCCAAGGCGAAGGCCGAAGCGGACGCGGCGGGAGCTGGCGGCGAAACGGCGCCAGAGGCGGAGGAGCCCAAGCCGCCGTCGGTTCGGCTTCCGGAGCTGGAGCGGCTGCAAGCGATTTTGCGAGACGAGGTCGCGGAGGACGCCATAGACGAGGCCTATCTCAACGAGTTGAACGACGATATGCCGACGCTCGTCCTTAAGGGGGGGCATTGGCCCGCCGCGGCGCGGCTGCTCAAGGACCATGGCGAGCTGCGGTTCGACTACCTGCGCAACGTGACCGGCGTCGATTACGAGACCCATCTCGAGGTGGTCTACCATCTGCTGTCGCTGACAAGCAAGCATGTCGTCGCCGTCAAGCTGCGCACGGAGCGCGACTCCGCGTCCGTGCCGTCCGCGACGCCGGTATGGCGATCGGCGGAGTGGAACGAGCGGGAAATCTACGATCTGCTCGGCGTCGATTTTCCCGGCCATCCCGACATGCGCCGCATCATGATGCCGGACGATTGGGTCGGCCATCCGCTCCGCAAAGACTACGAACCGCTCGATTCGGAGGTGTAGCCAGTCGATGATTCGCACAGAGGAATTGCTGCTTAACGTAGGGCCCCAGCATCCCAGCACGCACGGCGTTTTCCGGATCGTGGTGGGGCTCGACGGGGAAGTCATCACGGAAGCGACTCCGGTTATGGGGTATTTGCACAGGGGCACGGAGAAGCTCGCGGAAAACTTGAATTATACGCAGATCATTCCTTATACCGACCGAATGGATTACGTCTCGGCCATGACCAACAATTACGTGCTCGTGCATGCCGTGGAGAAAATGATGGGACTCGAAGTTCCGCTGCGCGCGGAATTCATGCGCCTGATCGTCATGGAGCTGCAGCGCGTGGCGAGCCACCTCGTCTGGTGGGGCACCTACCTGCTCGATATCGGGGCGATGAGCCCGTTCCTGTACGCGTTCCGGGATCGCGAAATGATCATTAATTTATTCAACGAGCTGTGCGGCGCGCGGCTTACATACAATTATATGCGGGTAGGAGGCGTCAAGTGGGACGCTCCGCCAGGTTGGATGGAGAAGGTAGAAGCCTTTATTCCTTATATGGAGAAGAAGCTGGAGGAATACGACAAGCTGGTGTCCGGCAACGAAATTTTTCTCGCGCGCATCAAGGGCGTGGGACGCTACGACGCGGAGACGGCGATCAGCTACGGCTTGTCCGGAGCCAACCTCCGTTGCACCGGCGTCAAGTGGGATCTGCGCAAGGATGAACCGTACAGCCTTTACGACCGTTTCGAATTCGACGTGCCCGTCGGAACGAACGGCGATTGCTACGATCGGTACCGAATCCGCCTGGAGGAAATCCGCCAAAGCCTGCGGATTCTGAAGCAGGCGGTCGCGCAGTTCCCGCAAGGCGGCGAGACGATGGGCAAGGTGCCCCGCGCGATCCGCCCGCCGGCCGGCGAGGCGTACGTCCGCATCGAGTCGCCGCGCGGCGAAATCGGCTGCCATATCGTGTCCAAAGGCAAGGCCGAGCCCTACCGCCTCAAATTCAGGCGGCCGTCGTTCGTGAACCTTGGCATTCTGCCTAAGCTGCTCGTCGGCGAGACGATGACCAATCTCATCACGATATTGGGCGGCATCGACATCGTGGTCGGGGAGGTGGACGCCTGATGGGAGCCTGGCTTAACGAAACGCTAACGTGGGGCAACGCTTTGATTCTCTTCCTGTGGGGAATCGTCTTTCTGCTCATCGTGCTCGGCTTCGTGACGTACGCGATCTATTACGAGCGCAAAGTCATCGGCTGGATGCAGCTCCGCGTCGGCCCGAACCGCGTCGGGCCGCTCGGGCTTCTTCAGACGGTCGCGGATATTCTGAAGCTTCTGATCAAGGAGGACACGATCCCGCGCAAGGCGGATCGCCTGCTGTTTATACTGGCTCCGGCGCTCGCCTTCGTACCGGCCTTCGCGGTGCTTGCGGTCATTCCGTATACGGAAAAGCTGTATTTCGCCGATCTCAACGTCGGATTGCTCTATTACGTGGCGCTCTCCGGCATTACGACGCTCGGCATGGTGCTCGGCGGCTGGGCTTCCAATAACAAATACGCGCTGCTGGGCGGCATGCGCTCGGCTGCGCAGATGATCAGCTACGAGGTGCCTCTTGTCATCTCCGTCGTCGGGGTTATTCTGCTCAGCGGCAGCCTCAACCTGAAATCGATCGTCGCCGCGCAGGGCGACTGGTTCTGGGAGTGGAACTTCCTGCCGCAGATCATCGGCTTCGCCGTATTCTACATCGCGGCGGTATCGGAGCTTAACCGCACGCCGTTCGACTTGCCGGAGGCCGAATCCGAGCTGGTGGCCGGGTATCACGTCGAGTACAGCGGCTTCCGCTTCGCGTTTTTCATGCTTGCGGAATACGTGTACGTCTACGCGATCGCGGCGCTGGTCACGATCCTCTTCTTGGGCGGCTGGCATCCGCCGGCGCCGTTTCTCGACTTCGTGCCGGGGCTGGTCTGGTTTCTGCTCAAGTTCGTCGCCGTCGTCTTTTCGTTCTTCTGGATTCGGGCCACCTTCCCGCGCGTGCGCGTCGATCAACTGATGGGGCTCGGCTGGAAAGTGCTTCTGCCCGTCGCGCTTCTTAACGTCTTCCTGACGGCTCTTTATCTGGAGCTGTTCGTCAAATAACGAATGGAGGAATAACCATGCTAAGCGGAATGCTCCAAGGCCTCGGCGTCACGCTCAAATCGCTTGCGTCGCCCAAGGTTACGACGTCTTATCCCGACGAGCCGATATTGATGCCGGACCGCTTCAGAGGCATCCAGCATTTTATCCCCGAGCTGTGCATCGTTTGCAATCAGTGCGCGCGGATCTGCCCGACGGATTGCATCACGCTGACGGGCAAGCCGAATCCGGATCCCGAGAAGCGGGGCAAGGTGATCGACACGTTCGATATCAACTTCGAAATTTGCATTCTATGCGATCTATGCACGGAGGTATGCCCGACGGAAGCGATCGTCATGACGAACGAGTTCGAGCTCGCGACCTACAGCCGCGACGAACTATACAAGGACGCGCAGTGGCTGACGGACAACAATACGCTCGTGCGCAAGGACAACAACAACATTGGGGCACCGGCCAAAGGAGGCGCCAAATAATTGTTTAACGTAGAGATTACCGGACCGTTCGTCGCGTTCTTCATCTTCGCCGCCGTCATGATCGCCGGCGCCGTGCTGATGATCAGCCTGGAGAAGGTCGTTCATATGGTCGTGTCCATGGCGGCCGTCTTCCTCGGACTGGCGGGGATGTACGTGCTGCTGGACGCCGAGTTCGCGGCTTTCGTCCAGGTGCTCATCTACGCGGGCGCGGTATCGATCCTGATGATCTTCGGCATTATGATGACCAAACACAATGCGGAGAAGGAGCCGGTCCGCGCGCTGCATGAAAGTTTGGCCGCCGTCGGCGCGCTCAGCCTGTTCGGGTTGTTGTTCTACGCGATCCGGACGACGGAGCTGCCTTCGGCAGCCGCCGATGCGCCAGGCGCTCCGGGCACGGCTCCGGACAATACGATGGTGATCGGCGAGCTGCTGTATACAGGCTATATCGTGCCGTTCGAGCTGCTGTCCATCTTGCTGACGGTAGCGTTCATCGGCGCGATCTCACTGGCCAAGAAGGAGGCGGAGTAACGCATGCTGCCATCTTATCTGACGCTTGCCGCGATTCTGTTCTGCATCGGGCTGTACGGCGCCCTTGCCAAGCGGAACGCGATCATCGTGCTCCTGTCGCTGGAGCTGATGCTGAACGCGGTCAACCTGAACCTTATCGCGTTCTCGAAGTATGGGGTCGTCCCGTCCCTGACGGGCCAAATTTTCTCGATCTTTACGATCACGGTCGCCGCGGCGGAGGCCGCCGTCGCCGTAGCGGTGCTGATCGCCTTGTTCCGGGCGCGAGGCGCCGTGGACGTCGAACAAATGAATGCCATGAGGAGGTGAGGCGGCTATGGACTTTTATACGAAATCAGCCTGGATCATTCCGCTCATCCCGCTTGCCGCGTTTCTCGTGCTTATGGCGCTGGGAAGAAATTATCGCAAGGCCGGCGTGCTGATCGGCTCGCTTGCCGCCCTGGCGTCGTTCGTCATGTCCGTGCTGGTGCTGCTGGAGCGGCTTGGGCCGAACGCGATCGACTATGAATACAGCTTCGACTGGATCTCGATCGGCAGGTTTACGATAGAGATCGGCTTCGAAGTGACGAACTTGACCGCGCTTATGCTTATCGTCATAACGCTCGTCGGTTTGCTGGTCAACGTTTATTCGGCCGGTTATATGAAGAACGACGAACGGATTACCGTTTTTTACGGGTACATATCGTTATTTACGTTTTCGATGCTGGGGCTCGTGTTGTCGGACAATATGCTCTCCTTGTATATTTTCTGGGAGCTTGTCGGCGTCTGCTCCTTCCTGCTGGTCGGCTTCTGGTATACCAAGCCGGCGGCCAAGGCGGCGGCCAAAAAGGCGTTTATCGTCACCCGGATCGGCGACGCGGGTCTCTTGATCGGGATTCTGCTGCTGTTCTGGTACATGCCGGAGCATGCCCTCGGCTTTACGATGATCGAGAGCGTGTTCGAAGGCCAGGGAGGAACGATTGCAACAGGCATTACGACCGTCATCGCGCTTCTTATCTTCCTCGGCGCCGTAGGCAAGTCGGGTCAATTCCCGCTGCATGTCTGGCTTCCGGATGCCATGGAGGGCCCCACGCCGATTAGCGCGCTCATCCATGCCGCGACGATGGTGGCCGCCGGCGTCTACCTGCTCGCGCGCACGTTCCCCATTCTGGAGGCTTCCGCATTCGCGAGCGACGTTGTCGCTTACGCGGGAGGGTTCACGGCGTTGTTCGCCGCCACCATCGCGCTGGCGCAAAGCGATCTCAAGCGCGTGCTCGCTTATTCGACCATTAGCCAGCTCGGCTATATGATGATGGCGATCGGGCTTGGCTCTTGGACGGGCGGCATCTTCCACCTATTCACGCACGCGTTCTTCAAAGCATTGCTCTTCTTGGCCGCGGGCAGCGTCATCCATGCCGTCCATACGCAGAACGTCAAGGAGATGGGCGGCTTATTCGGCCGCATGCGCATCACGGCCGTCACCTTCGGGATCGGGGCGCTCGCGCTTTCCGGGATCCCGCCGCTGGCGGGCTTCTGGTCGAAAGACGCGATTCTGACCGTAGCGCTGGAACAGAATCCGTTTCTATTCGCGGTTGGCTTGGCGGCGGCGTTATGCACCGCGCTGTATATGACCCGCGCCTTCGTGCTCGTGTTTCTCGGCAAGCCGTCATCAAGGCCGGAGGGCGGCAAAGCTGCGTCAGCGGCCAAGGAATCGCCGCGTACGATGACCGTGCCGCTCGTCGTGCTCGCGGTTGCCGCAATCGCGGCGGGCTTCGTCGAAACGCCGTGGAACGGCTGGCTGGGCGGCTGGCTTGCGGGCGAAGATGCCGAGGCGCACGGCAGCGCGATCGCGATCGTACTGTCGATTGTCGCGGCGGGAGCCGGGGTATGCCTGGGCTGGATGTTCTACGGCTCCGGCCGGCTTCGTCCCGAAGCCGTTAAGGAAGCCGCTCCATGGCTCGTCCGGCTGCTGGAACGCAAATACTACGTCGACGAAGCCTACGAGCTGATCTTCGTGCGCGGCCTGCGCGCGCTTGGCAGCGGGCTTGCCTTGTTTGACACGTACGTCATCGGAGGACTGGTCAAGCTTGCGGGATCGGCGGCCGGCTATTCCGGCAAAGTCGCGCTTCGGCTGCAGAACGGGCAAATCCAGACCTACAGCTTGGCCGCTATCATCGGCATCATCGTACTGGCGGTCGCGATCATCGGAAGGAGGCTGCTATCATGAGCTTGCTCTCCGATATTCCCGTCCTGTCGATATTGCTCGCGGCGCCGATGCTTGGCCTGCTCGTCTTGCTGCTAATCCCTAAGGAGCGACAACGCTGGATAACGGTAACGGCCGTGATCGCCACGATCATTCCACTGGTTTTATCGATATGGTTATATGCGGATTACGACAAACACAAGGGCGGAGAAACGTACGCCGAAGACGCGTCGTGGCTCGAAGTTCCGGTCAACAACGATCTGCAGAGCGGTGCCGAAATCGTATTTTCGTTTCATTATTCTTTGAGCGTCGACGGTTTGTCGATGCCGCTGCTCTTGCTGACGGCAATCGTAACGGCGATGGCGGCGCTCGCGGCCATCCACGTCAAGAAGCGGCGCAAGGCGTTTTTTGCCTGGTTCCTCTTGCTTGCGGCAGGCATGCTCGGCGTGTTTATGGCACGCGATTTGTTCTTATTCTTTATTTTCTTCGAAATCACGCTAATCGCCATGTACTTCCTCGTCGGCATCTGGGGGTACTACAACCGGGAGCGGACGGCGAATCAGTTTCTGATCTACAACGGGATCGGCTCCGCGCTCATGCTGATCGCGTTTGTCCTCCTCGTCAGCACGGCGGGCTTCCGCATGGAGGAAACGGCGGGCGGTCTGGAGATGATCTATAGCGGCAGCTATGCCGATATCGCGCGCAACTTGGCCGATCCGAACGCGTGGGTCAATCTGTCGGCGGCGGCAGCGGGCGGCTTTAATCCGTTCGAGATGAGCGGGGCCATGGCTTGGACGATCTTTATCCTGCTGCTTGTTGGCTTCGGCATCAAGCTGCCGGTGTTCCCGTTCCATACGTGGATGCTCAAGGTGCATACGGAGGCGCCTCCCGCCATCGTCATGATCCACTCCGGCGTGCTGCTCAAGATGGGCGCGTACGGCTTGCTGCGTTTCGGCTTGCTGCTCTTTCCCGAGCAGGCGCGGGAGTGGGCGGTCGTGCTTGCGACGCTCGGCTTGGTCAACCTGCTATATGGCGCGGTGCTCGCGTTCCGGCAGACGGAATTCAAGCTGGTGCTCGCTTATTCTTCGATCAGCCACATGGGAATCGTGTTGCTCGGGTTCGCGGCCTTTAACGAAATCGGCTTGCAGGGCGCCGTGTTCCAGCTCGTCTCGCATGGCCTGATCTCGGCGCTGCTGTTCTTGATCGTCGGAAGCCTCTACGAGAGGACGGGAACGACCGAGCTGCCGAGGCTCGGAGGTTTGGCGCGGTCCATGCCGTTCATGAGCGGCATGCTGTTGACGGCGGGTCTCGCGTCGTTAGGGCTGCCGGGACTGTCCGGCTTCGTCGGCGAGCTTCTGTCGCTGCTTGGGCTGTTCGAGTCGATGCGCTGGCTGACGGCCGCCGCGGTCATCGGCATTATTTTGACGGCGGCGTATGTGCTGCGTAGCGTGCTCGGCATAACGTTCGGCGCGCAACGCGAGGAGCATATCGCGCTCAAGGACGCCAGATTCGTCGAGGCGCTGCCGATGATCGTGCTGCTTGCGTTCATAATTTTGCTGGGCTGTTATCCTTCCGTGCTCACGGATACGGTGCAGATCAGCGTCGGCGGCTTTATGGACCAATTATTCGCAACCAGGTCAGGGGGTTAACCGATGCCGGACAATACGGGATTTTCGCCGCTGACATGGCCTGACGTGCTCCTGATGGCTCCCGAGCTGCTGCTTGGCATATGTTTTATTGGGCTTATTTTACTGGATCTGTTCCTGCCGCGAAGGGCGAGCAGGTCCTGGATCGGCGGTTTGACGTTGGCGAGTTTGCTAGGCGCTGCGCTGCTCGTGACCCTTCGAATGATCGATATGAACGCGGGAGCGGGCGAAGCGGAGGTGCTGTCGCTATTAGGCGACAGCTACCGAATCGACGACTTCGGCAGCTTGATGAAGCTGGTCTTTCTGCTCGGCACGTCGCTAGTCGTTCTGCTCGGTCTCGGAACGGCTTCGAGGGACGATGCCATTACGGATAAGGGCGAATATTATTATTTGCTTCTCCCGGCGGCCATCGGGGCGATGGCGATGGCTTCTTCCGCCAATCTAGTGACGTTGTATATCGGTCTCGAGCTGCTTAGCATTACGAGCTATGTTCTGGTGGCGATGCGCCGCAAAAACGATCTATCCGCCGAAGCGGCGTTCAAATACGTCGTGAGCGGAAGCATCTCGTCGGCGTTTATTCTGTTCGGGATGTCCTATCTGTACGGAGTTACCGGCTCGGTTACGTTAAGCGGCATCGGAGAGGCGCTTCCCGCGGCAGTACAGCAGTACGAGGCGTTCGTGTACGTTGGCTTCGGCATGATGCTGGCGGGCTTCGGGGTCAAAGTCGCGGCCGCGCCGTTCCATGCCTGGTCGCTCGACGTCTACCAGGGCGCTCCGACGCCGATCGCGGCGCTGCTCGCCGTCGTATCCAAAGGCGCGGCGCTCGCCGTCGTGCTGCGCATCTTCTATTCGACGGGGCTATTTCGCGCGGTGGATGCCGCAGGCAATGGCGTGGGCGACGACTTGTTCTTCGCCGTGCTGCTCGTCGCGGCGATCGCGATGCTGGTCGGCACGCTCGCCGCGCTGCGACAGAAGCAGACGAAGCGGCTGCTGGCCTTGTCGGGTGTTGCCAATGCGGGTTACATGCTCGTGCCGATCGGGTTGTCGATCACGGCGACGCATAGCAACAACGTGACGGAGCTCGTTTTTTATCTCGTAGCGTACCTGCTCATGACGATCGGCGCGTTCGCGGTAGTGACGGTCGTCGGCCGCTCGGCGGGGCATGAGGAGCTGAAAGGGTTCGCGGGCATGTATTACCGCGCGCCGTGGACGGCGGGAGCGATGGTCGTCTTTGTCCTGTCGCTTGCCGGATTGCCGGTCTCGGCCGGATTCTTCGGCAAGCTGTTTATCCTGCTTGGCGCCGCTAACGCCAAAGCTTATTGGATCGTGGCGGCGATGGTGCTCAGCAGCGTGATCTCGTATTATTTCTACTTCGGCCTGATTCGCCAGATGTTCATGCGCAGCGGCAGCGAGGAGCGGATGAGGGTGCCGCTGCCGGTGGGCATCGTCATCTGGTTCTGCGCGGCCGGCACGCTGCTGCTCGGCGTCTACCCCGGCCTGCTGGTCGGAGGGATCGACACGGTATTCTCGTTTATGGGGGATATGATGGGGTAGAGTGGATGCGTAGCTGTAGGGATAGGAATGATCGGGAAAATTATCCCCCGCACGCGGGCTCGTTATCGGTGGGTAACGAGTCTGCAGGGGGATTTTTTTGAGGGGATGACAAACTTATTCGATTTTCCGCGCGGCGAAAGCCAGATTGATATGTGGATGCTATCCAATGGCGTAGAGTGGCGTGTCTAATGCCATCGAATGCGTCTAATGGAGTCCAATGGCGTTTAATGACGTCGAATGGCGCGTATCAAATGGCGTCCAATGTCGACTAACGGTTGCCATCATGCCTATTTCGCCTAAAACGGCTCTCTCCAATTTGTAACGGTTGCGAGCGAGC
>JAQSXN010000075.1 GCA_029256665.1 Paenibacillus sp. | reverse complement strand
GATGAGCATTTTGACGAATTGATCGACTTGCACGGGTTCTTCCGGCCTAAAAGTCCCATCGGGATACCCGTCCAGAATCCCGCTCGCCACCATCGTTTGAATCGTGGTCCTAGCCCAGTGGCTGCCAATATCGGTAAAGACGGCTGCCGAAGCGGCGGCCGCGGCGCGTTCGTATGCGGATGCGGGCACGATCGATGCCAGAATGAACGTGAGTCCGATCCATAGCGCTGCTATTCGTTTCATGTAGATAAATCCCCCTAAATCGATATATTCCGACAACATTTAGCTAACCACATCTATTCGTTATTTAGAATGGGCAGTTTGACGCAACCTTTTATAGGGTCGGGAACTAGACTGCGTATATCTTTTGGCGTGGAAAATGAAGGGTGGAAAAGGGCCACGCATGAGCGTAACGTCACGAAATCGGACGATAGGCATGGCAAAAAGACCGCTCGAGCAATTTTATTTGCACGGCGGTCCCGGTACCTAGGATGGATTCGAAGTTGGCGATTGCGAATAATGACGCGTGATTAGTCCTAGCGATTTAGTCCAATACGGCGCTGATATGCGCTTTGGTGACGGACCAATGGGAAGCGGTCCAGACTTTGGCTTTTTTATCGATATAAATAATTTGCGGCGACTCGTGTTTCACGCCGGTATCTTCGGCAATTTGGTTCGAGACCGGGCGGGACTCGATAACCTTGACGAGGACGTAGTTGACGTCGCCTCGCGGATTGTCCTTCAGGTAATTGCCGAACTCCTCGTGCGCATTGGCGCTGACGGGACAAGTCGTGCTGTGCTTGAATACGACAAGCGGGCGTGAATCGGATTGCTGCAATGCTTCGCTCCACTGTTCCAGAGTCGTTATTTCTTGGTATGTCATCGCGGTTCGCTCCTTACGTCTTCTTGGATTCGTCGGGATTCGGCATGCGCCTGTCTATATTATACCGCTATCGTTGTTGCGGAAACAAATCATCTATGCTAAGATAAATCCATTGAATGAATGACTGAAATTCGATTTTGGTCATATTGTCATAAATCGTCGGGAGGTGCTGAATGTGGCAATGGATCGGAAGCAATTGATCGTCGAGGCGGCGACCAAGTCCTTTTCCTTATTTGGATACAAGGCGACGACGATGGACGGCGTGGCCAAGATCGCGAACGTGGGCAAGGGAACGATCTATACGTTTTTCGCTAACAAAGAAGAGCTGTTCGGCGACATCATGAACCGCATGATCGGCGAGATGAAGCAGGTCGCCGAAGGGGCCATCGATCCCGCGCTTCCTTTCTTCGACAATCTATATGCCGCGCTGGAGCGGGTGCTGGACTTCCGCGAGGAGCATGAGCTGGCGCTCAAGCTGTCTCAGGAGGTGCGGGAGATCGGGACGCCGATGGCCGTCGAGGCGCTGAATCGGATCGAGCGCGCCGTCGTCGGCTATATCGCCGAATGGGTGCGCGCGTCGATCGAGAAGGGTGAAATCAAGCCATGCGAGCCGGATATGACGGCATTCGTGATGCTTAAGCTGTATTTGGCGCTCACCGTGGAGTGGAAGAAAACGCATGAGCCGCTAG
Organism: Paenibacillus sp.; assembly: GCA_029256665.1. Taxonomy (GTDB): domain Bacteria; phylum Bacillota; class Bacilli; order Paenibacillales; family Paenibacillaceae; genus Pristimantibacillus. Next base: position 9,163 of record JAQSXN010000075.1, on the reverse strand, counting down.
GCAAGGAGCAGGTCGCGGAGCGGCTTCGGTTTTATTTGGAGCAAGGTTTGGCCAACTAATGTTGATGTACCTCAGACAGGTCGCGGTAAACCTACCTCTAGACGCGGTTGCTCCCCACCCGGGCGACTCGATAGAGGTTTTCTTTCGGGATAAAATGACCAAATTCCGAAATTGGTCAATTCGTATTAACGTAAGGAGATGGAGAACATGAAAATGAAATGGAACGGCTTGAGGCAGTTCGGAGCCGAGGCCCGGGCCATCGCCCGCAATCCAAAGATACTCATCCCCGTCGTCGGGGTTTTGATGATTCCGTTGATGTACACAGCCATGTTCCTTGGCGCCTTCTGGGATCCATACGGCAAGCTGGAGGAGCTGCCCGTCGCGGTCGTCAATTCCGACCAGGGCTTCGAGTTCGAGGGCGAAATGATGCATATCGGGCAAGACTTCGAGGAAGAACTAAAGGAAAATCCGAAGTTCGACTGGGCATTCGTAAGCAAGGAAGATGCGCTTCAGGGGATGAGAGACAAAACGTATTACATGGCCATCGAAATTCCGGCCGATTTCTCGGAGCGTACAACGACGCTGACATCCGAGCAGCCGAATCCGGCGAAGCTGGTTTATCTTCGCAACGACAGTACGAACTTTCTTGCCGGGCAGATCGGCAATTCGGCGGTCGAGACGATGAAGAGCTCGCTGAACAAGGAAGTGACGGAAGCTTATACGCGCACCGTGTTCGAGCAGCTCGAAGAAGCGGCGGACGGCATCGCGGCGGCGAGCGAAGGAGCCGGCAAGATCGCGGACGGCACCGCCGATGCGCGTTCGGGCTCGGAGCTGCTCGCCGCGAATCTGGGCAAGCTGGCGAGCGGAACGGCCGGTCTGCAGGACGGCGCGGCCAAGCTGGACGCGGCCGGAGAGAAGCTGCGCGGCGGCAGTGCAGAGCTGGCTGCCGGCGCGGAAGAGCTGGCCGGCGGACTTGGCCAGTTGAAGGATGCCGGAGGCAAGCTGGCTGGCGGAGCGAGCGATGCGCGGGACGGCGCGGGCCAGCTTGCCGAGGGCGTGTCCGCCGCTTCGGCGGGAGCAGGCCGGCTAAGCGACGGAGCCGCGAGCTTGGCTGAGGGGCTGGCCGCGTGGGCGCAGGCGAATCCGGAGGCGGCTTCCGACGAATCGTATCAGGCGCTGCTCGCCGCGAGCAAGGAGCTGGCGGTAGGGGCGGAGCAATCGGCCGCCGGGCAGAAGCAGCTTGAAGCAGGGGCTTCCAGGCTCAAGCAGGGATTGGACTCTTTGGCCGCAGGCGCAGGCGCGATGCAGCAAAAGCTGGGCGAGGCGCAAGGCGGAGCGGATAAGCTGTCGACGGGAGCCGACGCGTTATCGTCCGGAGCGGGCGAACTTGCCGCGGGTCTGTCTACGCTTAACGGCTCCGTGCAGGAGCTGTCAAGCGGCACGAAGCAGCTTAAGGACGGCGCGTCGCAGATGGCTTCGGGATTGCTGGAGCTCGAGGATGGCACGCAGGAGCTGTCGACCAAGCTGAATGACGCGTCCTCGCAGACATCCGACCTGAAGTTGTCGGACGAGAAGGCAAGCATGTTCGCCGAGCCGATCCAGCTTGACGTGGAGCGACTGACCGACGTGCCTAATTACGGCACGGGGCTGGCGCCGTACTTCTTGTCGCTTGGGCTGTACGTCGGGGCGCTGCTGATCACGATCGTGTATTCCGTCCGCGAACCGGCGATCAGGCCGCTGAACGGATGGAGCTGGTTTTGGAGCAAGGCGCTGACGCTGATGGTCATCGGCGCGGCGCAGGCGTTGATCGTGGATTCGGTGCTGCTGTTCGCGCTGGGACTCGAGGTGCAGAACGTAGCCGACTTCATCCTGTTCTCGATCGTTACGAGCATTACGTATATGATGATTATCCAATTCCTCGTGGCAACGATGGGCAATCCGGGCCGATTCGTCGCGATCATCATTCTGATCCTGCAGCTGACGACATCGTCCGGCACCTATCCGGTCGAGCTCATCCCGGGCTGGCTGCAGGGCGTCGCGCCATGGCTGCCGATGACGTATTCGGTAGCGGGCTTCCGCGACGTCATCTCGAGCGGCGACGTCAGCCGCATGTGGAGCGACGCGGGCGTGCTGGCGATTTATGCGGCGGCGTTCGCCGCGTTGTCGCTCGCGTTCTTCACGCTGCTTCGCCGCCGGAATGAGGCGGAAGCGGACAAGGCCGCAGCTTAAGCTTCAGCGACGAAGGATAAGCGGCCCTCTCTTTACTTTATGAAAGTTCAAAGGCCATTCCCTTTTGATCGAGGGGATGGCCTTTTGACCACACAAGAATTTATAAGTTTTCGGAGCATCCAAAAAATCACAAATTCTTATTGGCGATAAAACCTACCACTATACGCGGTCGCTCATCTTCGAAAGGCCTCGATAGAGGTTTTCTCACCTTGTCGCAGCTGTGCGCGATTGGAATATCTACAGTGCCTGTTCACCTGCGATGATGTAGTCTGCAATCGCTCCGGAGTACAAATGCAGCCGCGCTGAAGCATAAATTTATACTACAAACGCGCTCAAGGCCCCCGCAAACTCGTGCTGAAGCATCAATTTATACTACAACGCCTCAAGTCCCTTGAGAGGTTAAGCTGACGCTTCTATTAATGAAACTGCGTCCTGCAACAGCCCACTATTCGAGTCGCCATGCCGCTTCGTCAAGCTCGAGCGGCAGGAAGGCGTAATCGCCATCCTTCACGATTGCGAGCTCCCGCACGGGCACCCGCTTGCAGAAGATAGGACCGTCGAGCACGGTCGTATGGAATTCGCCACCTTCTCCGCAGGGATCCACGCCGCGATCGACGAGCTCGTCCACGAATTCGCGCGTGATGGTTCTTCCTAGATCCGCTTCCGTCATCCCGAGCGTCAGATTCACCGTCACGACGACCGCGACAAAGCCTTGGTCAATGAAGGCATCCACGCAGCGGCGATGGTCCATCCTCCATAGAGGCATGCCCAGCTCCAGTCCGGCAAGCTTCGTTACTTTGTCATGCCAGCAGCCTTCCTCCGGCATGTCCAGATCGCCCGTCACGAGCGCTTCGGCGCCAAGCTCCCGAGCACGGTCAAGCAGCCGGACGAACGCCGCCTCGTAACCTTCCCATGTAGCGGAGGCGGATATTACGGGCAGCCCAATGGATTCCGCTTGCGCGGCAATGATCTCCGGCGGCATGCCGTGCGACCGCGAGCGCTCTCCTTTTTCCTCCAGCATGACGATGAGCCCTACGGCTTCCCCGGTTTGCATGGCCAAGTGAAGCGCGAGCGAGCTGTCTTTGCCTCCGCTGTACGAAGCGACGAAGCGTCGATTGCGCGCGTCCGTTTGCCATGTTTTCGCGACTGTCATTCCGTGTTCCTCCTCTATTTCGCTTATGCAGACAGTCTATCACGAATTCCGCGCGCTTGGATAACGAACTGCAACGCGTGAGATAGTATGATTACTATTGTTTTTGCCAAGTTGATATGGTTAACTATTTATCTGTTTATAAACATTTATGCGATTGTAGAAGACTATGGCTACGGAAGGATTTCCCCAATATTATAGTTGCGCTTTCGCTAGAATGGCGTATAATCACATTGATTTAATGGAAAAAACGCGCCTTGCGATATAGGGATAGCTCCATAAAGGCAATAGATACGAAGGAGGTCGAATAATGGCAAGCATGCCGATCATACGGTTCGAAGGAGTTACAAAACAATATAGCGGAAGCGAACCCGCGGTGCTGAAAGACGTCAGCTTCGAGATCGAGCGAGGCAAATTTTATACGTTGCTGGGCCCGTCGGGCTGCGGCAAAACGACGATTTTGCGGCTTATAGCAGGATTTACGGAGCCGACGAGCGGCAACATCACGTTCGATGGCCGAATCATCAACCGCGTTCCCGCGAACGAACGCCAGGTGAATACGGTATTCCAGGATTACGCGCTGTTCCCGCATCTTAACGTGTTCGAGAACGTCGCGTTCGGGCTTCGGATCAAGCGCATGAAAGGCGACGCCATTGCGGCCAAGGTGAAGGAGGCGCTGAAGTTCGTCAACTTAAGCGGTTACGAAAACCGCGAAATTACGGAGATGTCGGGCGGCCAGCGCCAGCGGGTCGCCATTGCCCGCGCCATCGTCAACGAGCCGCAAATTTTGCTCCTCGACGAGCCGCTCTCCGCGCTGGATCTGAAGCTCCGGACGGAGATGCAGTACGAGCTTCGCGAGCTGCAGCGCAGACTCGGCATCACGTTTATATTCGTCACGCACGACCAGGAGGAAGCGCTGGCGATGTCGGACGAAATTTTTGTCCTCAATGAAGGAACGATCCAGCAATCGGGCACGCCGACGGATATTTACGACGAGCCGATTAACCGGTTCGTGGCCGACTTCATCGGAGAATCGAACATCGTGAAGGGCCGCATGCTGCGCAACTTCGAGGTGGAATTCGCGGGCCGTTCGTTCGAATGCGTCGACCAGGGACTGAACGACGGGGAGACGGTCGACATCGTGATCCGGCCGGAGGATCTGGAGATCACGACGCTGGAGCGGGGCAAACTTCAGGTGCGGGTCGACACGCAGCTGTTCCGCGGCGTGCATTACGAGATCAGCACTTACGACGATGCGGGCAATGAGTGGCTTGTCCATTCTACGCGCAAGGCGACGGTAGGCGAACGAATCGGCTTGGCGTTCGAGCCCGAGGCGATCCACGTCATGCGGCTCGGCGAGACGGAGGAGGAGTTCGACCGGCGGCTGGAGTCTTACGAAGATGAAGAGGGTTCGGAACCGGGTGCTGCATCGGCATCGGGGTCAGGTACAGCGTCAGGTACGGCGACAGGTAAGGCGAAGGAGGCGTCGGTTCCGGCTGGCGGAGAAGGCGGTGCGGGATCAAACGGCAAGACAAACGCGGCGAAAAGTCGATCGGCGGCCGGCGGCGAGGCCGGACAAGGCGGTGGGGACTACGATGGAAGCTAAAGCGCGCAATTTGTATATCGTGCCGTACCTGCTTTGGATCGTTTTATTCGTAGCGGCTCCGATTCTGCTGATCGTGTATTATTCATTCTTTAATGTGGAAGGCGAGTTCACGCTGGGCAATTACGCGAAGTTTTTTACGCCCGTCTACCTCCGGATGACGCTCAGCTCGTTCTGGTACGCTTTCCTGATCACGTTGTTTTCGCTGCTGGTCGCGTACCCGACGGCGTATCTGCTGACGCGCACGAAGCATAAAGGATTATGGCTGCTGCTTATCATCCTGCCGAGCTGGATCAACCTGCTGCTCAAGGCGTACGCCTTTATCGGCCTGTTCGGCACGTACGGCTTCGTCAACGCCGTGCTGGAGCTGACCGGGATCGGGACGAAGCAGCTGTTGTTCACCGACTTCAGCTTCGTGTTCGTTTCGGTTTATATTTTTATCCCGTTTATGGTGCTGCCCATCTTCAACGCCTTGGAAAAAATGAACCCCACCCTCGTCTACGCCGCCCGCGATTTGGGAGCATCGCCGTGGATGACGTTCCGCCGGGTGATCTTCCCGCTCACGCTGGACGGCGTCAAGGCGGGCTGCATGGCCGTGTTTATCCCTGCGTTGTCGCTCTTCATGATTACGCGCCTCATCGCGGGCAACCGCGTCATTACGCTGGGGACGGCGATCGAGCAGCATTTTCTCGTGACGCAGGATTGGGGCATGGGGGCGACGATCGCGGTGTTCCTGATCATTGCCATGGCGCTTTTGATGCTGCTCACCGGGAATAGAAAGCGAGGGCTGATCGACATTGCGAGAAAATAACGGCAAGCTCTCGAACCTGTATCTGATCGCCGTATTTGTCATCCTGTACGCTCCGATTTTCTATTTGATGTTCTATTCGTTCAACAGCGGCGGCTCGATGCGGGATTTCGAAGGCTTCACTTGGGAGTTCTATGGCGAAGTGTTCCAGGACACGCGGCTGCTGATCATCGTGCTTAATACGTTCGTCATCGCGCTGCTATCCGCGGCGATCTCGACGATCATCGGCGTGTTCGGCGCCATCGCGATCCATTTCATTAGGAGCAACCGTCCTAAAGGAACGCTGCTGACGCTCAACAACGTGCTGATCGTGAGCCCGGACGTGATCATCGGCGCGAGCTTCCTTATCCTGTTTACGATCGCGGGCATCCAGCTCGGCTTCGTCTCCGTGCTGCTGTCGCATATCGCGTTCAGCATCCCGATCGTCGTCATCATGGTGCTGCCGAAACTGCAAGAGATGAGCAGTACGCTGCTCGACGCCGCGCGCGATCTCGGCGCCAGCTCCTGGGGAGTGCTGTCCCGCGTTATTTTGCCGTACATTAAGCCGGGCATTTTCGCCGGATTCTTTATGGCGTTAACGTATTCGCTGGATGACTTCGCGGTGACGTTTTTCGTGACGGGCAACGGCTTCTCGACGCTGTCGGTGGAGATTTACTCGCGCGCGCGCCAAGGCGTATCGCTGTCCATCAACGCGCTGTCGACGCTGATCTTCCTATTCACGGTGCTGCTGGTCATCGGCTACTACTTCATTAACAGGCGGGCGAATCGTCCGGCAGGAAGGGAGGAGCGCGCATGAGCGGCTTAGTTCGCACGTTTCTGCTGGTGTTTATCGTCGCCCTCGGCCTGATGTACGCGGTGTCCGCTCTTAACTCCAGCGAAGGGTATACCGGCGGCAACACGCTTACGATCTACAATTGGGGCGACTACATCGATCCCGAGTTGATCGAGCGTTTCGAGGAGGAGAGCGGCATTAAAGTGATCTACCAGACGTTCGATTCCAACGAAGCGATGATGACCAAGATCAAGCAGGGAGGCACCACGTTCGACGTGGCCGTTCCATCCGAGTATGCCATCAGCAAAATGAAAGAAGACGGCCTGCTGCTGAAGCTCGACCATTCCAAGCTGCCTAATTTGGAGCATATCGATCCGGACTTCATGAACCTGTCCTTTGACCCGGACAATGCGTATTCGGTGCCTTATTTCTGGGGAACGGTCGGCATTATCTTCAACCCGTCGATGGTCGGCGACCTAACGTTCGACAGTTGGGACGATCTGTGGGACCCGAGCCTGCGCAACAACGTCTTCCTATTGGACGGCGCGCGCGAGGTGATGGGCATGGGGCTTAACAGTCTTGGCTATTCGCTCAACGACACGAACGAGGTGCATTTGCAGGAGGCATTGGCGAAGCTGTCGGAGCTAACGCCCAACGTCAAGGCGATCGTCGGCGACGAAATCAAGATGCTTATCGCGGGCGAAGAAGCCGCCGCCGGCCTCGTCTGGTCCGGAGACGCTTCGGAAATTATGGACGAGAACGAGGAGCTGGACTACGTCGTGCCGCAAGAGGGCTCCAACCTGTGGTTCGACAACATGGTGATCCCTAAGACGGCGGGCAATCTGGAGGGCGCCCACGCGTTTATCAACTTCATGCTGGATCCCGAGGTCGCGGCGCAAAATACCGAATACGTAGGCTACTCGACGCCGAACAAAAAAGCGCTGGCTCTGCTGCCGGAGGACATCTCCGGCGACGAGCGCTTCTACCCGGATAAGGCGCTGACGGACCGCCTCGAGGTGTACGATAACCTCGGCCCTCGCATGCTGTCGCATTACAACGAGCTGTTCCTGGAGTTTAAGATGCATCGGAAGTAGGTAGCACCATTGAGCATTTGGCCGCTCTATTAACCCGCCCAGCCGCTGAACCCCAAATTGTTCGCTCGTTATGCTCACGATGGTACTGAGACTCCAATTGTTCGCTCGTTATACGACCATTCGGCCGAACTCTAAATATTCGCTCGATATACTACCGTATGACCCGATTTATCTCTCGTAATGCTCAACATGCCGCTGCCCTTCCTTGTTTGCAAAACTTCTTGCAGAAGCGAGGCATGATATGGCAAAGTAATAGTAACCTAAGTTCCGGCGGCAAAGCATGCCCCGTTTCCTCGATTTACGAGGAGACGGGGCATTTTGCGTTTTTTGGTTAGCGGGGCAATGGTGGACGACGAGGAGGATGGATAAAGATGAGTTACTCTGAGGAACATGAAAGATGGATTAAGCGGCACGCGGCGCTGCGTAAAGGTGAGCGTCTCGACGCGTTGAAGCGCGGCCATGGATACGGCAATCAGTTGTTTGCGGAACGAATCTGGTGGCCGCTTGTTGGTCATTTCCTTGGTCTGCATCCGGAATACGAGGTAAAGGACTGGCGCGGACGATCGTATTTCGTCGATTTTATGTGGCTGGTGGGGAGCATGCGAATCGTGTTCGAGATCATGGATTACGGCTCCCACGGGACGGACCGCACCAAGTATCGTCAGGATATGAATCGCGGGTTATATCTTCAATCGCAGGATTGTTTGGTTTATTGTATATCGCTCGACGAGCTCAAGGAGAACCCTTCGTTCGTTTTATCTGTTCTTCGGAGTATTATCGCTCCCTATTTGGCCGCAGTAAACGGTGGTACGGGTATCGTTGAACGGCAATATGGAAAGATCGAGCGAGAGTTGATGCGGGCCGCAATTCGGAACAATCGTATCGTTCGTCCGAAGGAGACGGCTAGAGTACTTGAATTGCATAGTCATACCGTAATCAAATATTGTCGCGTATTAGTGCAAAGAGGAAAGTTTAGGGCTGTTACGACAGGCAAATCTGAACGAGTAGTCTACTATGAATACATCGGAACGCTGCAAAGCGCGGACTTAGTCTGAGTAGGTTCACAAAGTGCGGACTCCCTGCATAGGGCCACGAAAGAGATCGAAATTTCGATCATATGTGCCGAGTAACCCACTAAAGTGTGCGAAGAGATCGAAATTTCGATCTGATGTGCCGAGTAACCCACCAAAGTGTGCGAAGAGGTCGAAATTTCGATCTGATGTGCCGAGTAACCCACCAAAGTGTGCAAAGAGATCGAAATTTCGATCACAATGAGCCGAGTAACTCACCAGAGTGTGCGAAGAGGTCGAAATATCGATCACAAAGTGCCGTGTACCCCGTCTGAGGCCACGAAGAGGTCGGAATCAAATTCCCCATCTTTACTACGTAACAATGTTATGTTACGATAGTCAGCGTAACAGGGGGTGCTAATGTGGAGAAAGAGCTCATATCGAAGAAGGAGCTGCTTGATGCGACTGGTATTTCGTACGGGCAATTGTACCGTTGG
>JAQSXN010000074.1 GCA_029256665.1 Paenibacillus sp. | reverse complement strand
CCATGGGTTTATGCGCACGGCATCGACGCATCGACGTTCGAGGCCGTCGATTGGAGCAGGCTTCGGGAGGACGAAGGTTTCCTTGGCGAGCTGTACCGGCTGGGCGCGCGGCTTAGCGAAGACGAGTCCGCTTGGAGATCGTTCGCGAGAGAAGCGGTTGCCGAAATCGAAACCCATTCCAAGCTGGGCAGGCTGGGACGGCGACAGTGGGACGAGCTGCCCGTTCGATGGCTGGAAGAGGCGCGCGTGCTTGCCGCCGGTCTTATCGCGGAGGAAGGTGGAAGCGAATGAAGCTGATAGAAGCCCGTATTGACGGCTTTGGCGAATTGCATGACCGGAGCGTCGACCTAGATGCTCCGGTTGTTGTTGTCTACGGCCCTAACGAAGCGGGCAAAAGCACGTTATTCGGTTTTTTGCGGACGATGCTGTACGGCTTCCCGAGACGGAGCTCTCTAGAAAGGCATGAACCGGTCAGAGGTGGAAAACATGGCGGACGTTTGGCGTTCTCCGATGCCGAGGGCCATTCGTTTCTGGTAGAGCGATATGCCGGCTCGTCGGGCGGCAAACCTGCCGTTAGGCCGATGCGGACCGAGATTGGCGGCGACGGCGAAATAGGGATGGAGCGCTTGATGCTGCTGGAGCAACCGGTCTGGGAGCAGATGTATCTAGGGGGCGTCCAGGAGCGGCTATTCCGTCAGCTCTATGCGGTTACCTTGACGGAGCTGATGGAGGTAGGAACGTTGTCCGGCGGAGAGTTGAGCCGGTATCTGTATCAAGCCGGCTGGGAGGAAGGACGCGCGGTGGCGGCCGCGGAGAAACGGATCCAGGCCGAGATGGACGAGCTGTTTAAGCCAAGAGGATCGGCCCAGCGGTTAAACGGCCATGCCAAGAACGTCGAAGGGATCGACGCGGAGCTGCGCGGTCTGAAGGACGACATCGAACGGTTTAACGAGCTCGCTCGGGAAGGGGAAACGGCCGAAAGAGAGCTGGAATTGCTTGCGTCGGCCGTCCCGGAAGCAGAGGAGCGGGTTCGCCTTCTGCGCAAGGCGGTGTCGGCGCGTCCGTTATGGCTCAGGAGCAAGGGGTTGCGCGCCGAAGAAGAGCGGCTGCGCGACGCGGCCGGCTTGCCGCCTGAAGCCGCCGCCGCATGGATGGCCATGCTGGCCCGGCGATCGGAGCTCGAGGCCGAAGCGGCGAGACAGCGCAAGGAATTGGACCAACATGAAACCAGATTGGCCTTGATCGCGTACGACGAATCGCTTATCGCCAAAGGAGCGGAGTGCGAAGCGGTGCTGCAGGCTTCGGAACGGATGCGCAATCTGGCCGCGCAACGGACCGAATGGCAGGCGGAGCTGGATTCGCTCGATGATACGATCGCGAAGGTCGTCTCCGGCATTTCTCCGGAATGGACGGAGAGGCAGCTGCGGGAGCTGGTCATTACCGTTGCCGATCGGGATTACGCGCGCGGCGTGCGGGAAACGCTCGAAGCCTTTCGTCGCAAAGAAGAGAAGCTGACGGCCGAACGGGAGACGCTGCTCTCGCAACAGTCGGAAGCGGAGACGATCCGCGAGGAGGCGGCTCTGGCCCTTCGACGCGAAAGCAGGGAAGGAGGCGGGGCGGCCTTAGGCGGCGGCATCGCGCTGCTGCCGCTCGCGTCCGCCGAATTAGCAAGCGCGTGGTCCGCCGCGGATGAAGCATTGCGCCACTGGGAGCTTGAGCAAGCGCGCATTGCCGCGGACCCCGCCGCTAAACCTGCCGCAACGGCCGGCTCCAAACGCCTCATGCGGTTATGGCCCGCATGCGGCGTCGGCGCGGGAGCCGCGCTTGCGTCCGGCGCGGCCGCAGGTTGGCTGGGCGATATGTCCGCCGGCGCGTTGATCGCCGGGCTGCTCCTCTGCGGCGCATCCGCCGGGCTCCTCTTGGCCGGCAGCCGTAGCGGCGGTTCCGCCAATTCCGCGGAACCGGCGGACACATTCGGCCGACGGAGCGGAAGGGGGAAAGCGGGGGCGTCGCCTGCGTACGGGACAAGAAGCGAAGAACGGCTAGCCGGCGAACTGGCCAGGATTGTCGTCGACCCTGAGGCGGCGCTCGCCGATCTGCTGGACAAGGAAGCCGGGCGCAGCCGTGCGGGCGCGCGAACGGCGCTGCAGTCGCGCGTAGCCTCGATGCGGGAGCAGCTTGCAAGGCAAGACGGGCTTTCCTCCAAGCTTGCAGAGTTGGAGGGGCGGCTGGCGAAGCTCGAAGCCGCGCTGCAAGCGCGGGAGAACGGCCTGCGCGAAACGCGCGAGCTTCGACGCGAGACAGAGACGGCCTGGAATAGCTGGCTGGCAGCCAGGTCTCTGCCTGGCGGTTTGTCTCCTTCGGCGGCGCTCGAGACGTTCGAGCTGGCGGATAACGCCATGGAGAGGCTGCGCCAGTACGATCGGTTGGCGGCAAGAATCGCCGCGGCCGCCGCGGAAACGACGCAATATTCGAACCATGCCGCGCGGTTATGCGAAGGGTTTGAAGAGGGGCGGCGTCAAGCACAGTCGGACCCGACGCTGGCGCTTACGCTGCTCCGGTCGGAATCCCGCCGCCATGAGTCAGCTCGGGCAGAAGCGCAGACGCTGCGCGCTGCCGTCGAGGCGTTGACATCCGCATTGGAAGAGACGGGCGAACAATTGGAAAGCTTGGATGAGGATATGCGAGCCGCCATGGCCGCAGCCGGAGCCGAAAGCGAACACGAATATGCCGCAATGCTGCGAGACCGGGCACGACTGGACGAATTGCGGCTTGAGCTGACGCGGGCGGAGCTTGAGCTTGGGGCAGGCCAATCCACGCAGCGATTGGCGGAGCTCGAGAAGCTGTGGCATGGCGGAGACGAGCTTGTCCTCCAGCGGGAACTGCAAATTGCGGAGCTGGAAGCCGCGCGGCTAGCGGAGTCGCGGCACGATTGGCTGGAGCGGCGCGGACGAGTGAAGCAAGCAACCGAGCATTTGACGAACGAGGAGAAACGGGCCGGATTGCTCGCCGAACGAACGATGAGCGTTGCCGCCCTCGAAGAAGGCGCGGATCGGTACGCCGTTCTGGCCGTCAGCCGGGAGCTTATTAAGGCCACGCGCAAGAAATTCGAGCTGGAGCGGCAGCCCGCGGTGCTCCGCAACGCCGCGGCGTATTTGTCGCGCTTGTCGCAAGGAAGATACGTTCGGGTGGCTGCAGGCGGACAAGAGGCCGGCATCGTCGTCGAACGTTCGGACGGCGCCGTCGTGGATAGCGGCTTGCTTAGCAGAGGAACGGCGGAGCAGCTGTATTTGTGCATGCGGCTTGCTCTGGCGGAAGAGGCGGCTGGAGCGTCCGGGCTCCCGATGCTTCTCGATGATTTGTTCGTCAACTTCGACCGCTCAAGACTTCGCGCCGCCGCGCGACTGATGAGCACGGTCAGCGCCAAGCGGCAGCTTATCCTCTTTACTTGCCATGAGCATATCCGGGATGAGCTGCTGGCGAATTGTCCGGATGCGAAGCTTACGGATATGTCTCCGCAGCGGGCTTGAGCGGGGCAGGTGGAGCCGCCCGCAGCCGCTTCGCGCAAGCAGGCGCCGAACAAGGATAACCTTGTTCGGCGCCTGCTTTATCTATATTTTGCCGTTAGCTGATCGCTCCTTTGCTACGAATTTCGGAACGCCACCCGCCTTCGGATCATAAGAATGAGCCAGCCGAGACTGATCAGACCGAACAGGGGGTACAAGGTGGAGAGCAGCGGTCCGAAGCCGATTTGGCTCGCGAAGTAACAGATGATCAGAACGGCTATCGTCAGCATCTCCCTCGACCAGTTCAACCGCTCCCGAAGCTGCAGCGTCAGCCCGTAGATGTCCGCGATCAGCGTCGTAAAGATCTCCGCGAAGATGAGGAACATGTAGATGAGCTGCACGTAATGGCCCAACTGCCTGGCGATGCCGCCCATCGGAATCGCGAATTGCTGGATGCCCGGCATATGCACGGACAAAGCGACGTGTCCGGCGAGCAGCATAAATCCGATGCCGATGCCTCCTACCCAAGAACCCATCACGATCGTTTTTTTGTCCCGGATTTCGGCGCCAAGCGGCACGAGAACGGCTTGAGCGAGCGAGAGGTTGAATGCGGTATATAGAAACGGCGATGCCCAAGCCGCCCAAGGCGAATAATCGGTAGCGAGCGTCAGAAACTTGGTCGATCCCGGCGTCTGGAACGTATCGATCATGACGAACACGGTAAACAGAAGCATGGTCGGCACCACGATGGCGTTGACGGCCAATATCGCTTTCATCCCTTTGCGCAGCAGCAAGTAGCTGCCCGCCATCGTAATCAGCAATCCCGCTTGATACGATATATTCCAATGTTCGTAGAAAATCGTGCCAGCCCCCGCCAGCATGACGGCCGTCACTCCAAGGAGGATGACGAGCATGAAGTGGCTGATCCATTTGCCGTACTTATCCCCAAACAGCGCTTTGTTTAAGTCCTCGTACGATTTGGCGCGGATTTCGCTCGCGATGATCATCATCTTGGTCCCGAGCCAAATGAAGAGAACCGTGGCCAGCGCAATCGTAACGGTGCCCCAATAGCCGAATCTCGTAAAAAACTGCAAAATCTCTTGTCCCGTCGCAAACCCCGCGCCTACGATCGTCCCCATATAGGTTGACGCTATTTGCAATACATTGCCTGTCCTCTTCCGCATCGGCGGTCCCCCGATCTTACAGCTTTCTCTTAACAGGGTATGTCCCGCGAAGGACGGGCATGACTGCTTTATGGAACTTTTGCCCAGCTGCCCGAATTACGTTCTCCAAGCCATCAAAAAAAGCCGACCGCCTCAAGTAGAGGCGATCAGCTTCATGGATACGATTTCGTTCGCGCCGGGGTCGATGTCCAGCTTGAGCCAGGCTCCTTGCGCTTGGTAGGTGAGCAGAAATTCCGATTGGGATTGAGGTTTTCCAAGCTTCTTAAGCGCTTGATCCGGATGGTCGCCGATCATGATCCCGCTTAACCCGGAGGAAGTCTCCGAACCGTACACCTCCACGAAATGCACGCCGCCCTTGGCGTTGAAGCCGATCGAAAGTCCGTCGTACTCCGCTACGCGGATCCGGGTGGATTCTTCCTCCAGGACGTAACTGTCCAGCTCCTTGCCGAGCAGGGACGCGACGCTCGATTCCTTGTCCCCGATGGCGATGCCGTGCAAAGCTGGCAGTTTTTTGTCCCAGGCGCCGCCATCTTTCGCTCCGTCTTCCGCCGGTTTTCCGTTGCCGTCTTTCTTGACGGATGACGTCTCGGCATCGGAGCCTCCGCCGAGCGTTCCCGGGCTGCCGCTAGGCGCGTTGCCGCCAGCAGCTTCGGCTCCTTGTTCTTCCAAATAAGACTTCTGAGGTCCGTCCGACGTGATCTCCTCCGTCAAGAGAGCCGTGTTGCCGCTCCCGCCGCCGGGAGGAGCCGCGTCCTGACAACCGGCAAGCAACAGCACGAGCGCGGTCGCCCCGATCCAGCGATCCATCCGCCATCGCTTGTCCATCCGATTTTTTCTCCTCATTCGCCATTCACCGCCGATCCGCATGTTCTATATATAGTTTAACGCATTTTCGTTCCATAAAGTTGCATTTCGAACAAAGAATATGTAAATTTCCCCTATCCATCGCTGGCGCGCAATAAACCGAGACCGCGTTTCGAGGCATGTCAGGTTGCGCGACTCGGCATCCGTGTGGTACTTTATCGAAAAGGGATTAATGGTGGAGGTCATAAATGATGGAAAAACTTAAACAGCGCATCCTGCAAGAATCGTCGGTGGTATCGAACGACGTGCTTCGAATGGACGCAATCATTAATCATATGGTAGATCCCGCGCTTACGATGGAGATGGGACATGAATTCGCGTCGCGCTTTGCGGAGCAGTCGATTACGAAAGTCATTACGGTCGAATCCTCCGGCATCCCGGCGGCGTTTACGACTGCATACGTGCTGGGAGTGCCGCTAATATTCGCAAGGAGAAAGAAGACGCTGATCGCCGATCCGGATGCCTATTGCGAACGGGTCCCTTCGTTCACGAAGGGCATGGTTACGGATATTATGGTGTCGAAACAGTTTCTGACGAGCGAGGATCGGGTATTGTTTATCGACGATATCATTGCCAACGGCGATGCGGCGCGGGGGCTGATCAAGATCATCGAACGCTCCGGGGCAGCCCTGGTCGGCATGGGCGTCGTCGTCGAGAAGTCGTTCCAAGCAGGGGGAAGAACCCTTCGCGAAACCGGGTTGCGCGTCGAATCGTTGGTCAAGATATCGTCCCTTGAGGGCGGGGAGATTACGTTCGAGTAAGATGTTCCAGCCGCTTTGCTCTTTCCCGGCGCAATGATATGGCTTATAATGTACATAAGTGATCGAGGGGAGGCACACAAACATGGGAAAAATATCAGCCGATTTTATGAATGTGAAATTGAACGACGCCAAGATCCATTTCGAGAGAGCGCTCGATTGCAAGCATACCGAATTCGATGATCTATACCCGTACATGATCGAGCATCCGCAATTTTTCTGGTACAAAAGATATGTAGCCTGGTCGGAGCTGCTCACGATCGTCAAGTTGTGCGACGAGCTGACCATCGAATGGCGGGAGCAATTCACGGAGAAACAAGCCGAGTACATCGGCAAACGCGTCATGTCTTCTCGCGTGTTGGACGAATGGTACGAAACCAACGATTCGAAGGAACATGTCGGATAAGGAATAACTTATAGCGCCAATCTCTTATAGAACGATGAAACGGACCTCAATGATTCGCGAATGCTGTCATTGGGGTCTTTGCAACAATAATTGCGCATACATAGCAGGAGGTGCTGGGCGGAAGTGATTACCGAAGAACAGCTGGACGCGTTCCGGCAGTCGGGTGAGACGGTCCGGATCGTAAGGGACGAGCTGGAGAGCAATGACGTGTCGGGGATCGTGGTCGCTTGGGATGACAGCTCCGTCATGATCCGCAAGCCAAGCCGGAAGGTCGTTAAGCTGAGCAGGACTTACCTGTATCAGCCTGCAACGGAACAACGACGATCGCCGTTGTCGGAGCCGACATAACGAAGACGGAATAGATGGATGAAATCCACCAATACGGAAAGCGGGGAATGGTAGCATGAATTGTCCGGTATGCGATGATGTTCGAATGAAGGAAGTGCATAAGGAGGACGTCCTCATCGACGTTTGTCCGGCTTGCAAAGGAGTATGGCTTGATCGCGGCGAGTTGGAGAAGCTCCTGCAAGGCGTACGTGAAGTTCGCGATGATTACGAGCGTATGGAACAGCAGCTGGATCAGCCCTCGTACGGCAGCCAGCCCCCGGTGCAGCCAGGTTCCGCGGCGCCTCCGGGGCAATCGGCCGGAGGATTCGGCAGTGCTCCAAGCACATCCGGGGGAGGATTATTTGGCGGAAGCCCTGCTAATCCGGGTTCAGGGTCATCCGGAGGCGGCTTGTTCGGCGGAAACGCTGCAAAACCGGGTTCAAGTCCATCCGGCGGAAGCTATGGCGGCGCCCCTGGTCAAGGTTATGGCAGCGCGCCGGCGCCAGGCCAATCTTCTCCGGGTTATGGGGCGGCTCCCGGCCCCGGCTATGGCGGAGGCGCCGGGCAAGGCGGATATCCGCCGCCGCCGGGCGGCAATCCGAGTTATCCGCAAGGACAAGGCGGCTACGGCCAGCCTGGTTATGGCCAAACGCCAGGGCATGGTCAAGGCTATGGTCACGGGCATAGCAAGTATGGCTACGATAAGTATGGACGTCCGTACAAAAAGAAAAAAACGGTGCTCGACGTTTTCGGCGATTTATTCGATTAACGGCTGCGGCCCGTACTCCCAAACCTCCAATTCCGCTTGCGGGATTGGAGGTTTCACTATGCGATAAGAGATTGGCAGGGGTAGGCATGAAATTGGAGCGACTAATTTCCATTATATATAAACTATTGAATCATGAGGTCCTATCGGCCTCCACGCTGGCGGAAGAGTTTCATGTGTCGCCTCGAACGATCTATCGGGATATCGACGTTATCTGCGCCGCGGGTTTCCCGGTTATTTCGTATCAAGGTTCGAATGGCGGCTTCGGCATGATGGAGGGCTACAAGATGGATAGGAGCTTGCTCGGCTCCTTTGATGTGGAGACTCTTATTACCGTGCTGGCCAGCCTCTCCTCCGTATTCGAAGACGAACGGGTGCAAGGCACCATCGAACGGCTGCAAACGATCGGAACGGAACAAGCGGCGCCGAGTCTGGCCGTGGATCTGGAAGGCCGCAGAACGGATTCCGACGCGCTGCCGAATCTTCGCAAGGCGATCAGGGAGAGAAGAGTTGTCACCTTCGATTACATTAGCGCCAACAATGAGTGGACGACGCGCGAGGTGGAGCCTCTGAGGCTTCATTATAAATATAGCAATTGGTACCTCTATGGGTATTGCCGTTCCAGAAGCGATTATCGGGAATTCCGCCTATCGCGAATGATGAAGCCGTTGCTTACTTCGGCCGTGTTCGCGCCGCATTCGGATTTGCCGCAAGAAGCGGACACGCCGAACAAGGCGTGGCAGGGGCAGGTGGAGGAGGTCGTGCTGCGGGCAGCTCCCGAAGCGATTGCGCTCGTATTGGATCAGTTCCACCAAGCCGACAAACAGATCCACGAGGACGGGAGCATGACGCTGAGGATTCCCGTATTTCGTCCGCTCGAAGCGCGCTGGCTGTGGAGCATTCTGCTCGGCTTCGGCAGCGGAGCCGAAGTGCTCGAGCCTCGCGAGCTGCGAACCATTTTGAAGGAACGATTGCAGAATACGCTCAAGCTTTATGAAGAAGTATGACAGACAGCTGTCATACTTCTTTTTTTATAATGAAGGCAGTTCCAGCGCATTACCCATCACGATTTATAAAGGAGACTTTACACATGACCAATCATCCAGCAAACATGTATCATTACCACGTTTGGGCCAATCAAACGATTATCGGACGCATCAAGGAGCTGCCGAACGACGTGCTGAGCCAAGAAGTGAATAGCTCGTTTCCTACCATCGCGCACGCCCTAAGCCATATCTATGCGATTGATAAGACGTGGTATTTGGTTCTGACGGGAACGGGGATGCCGGAAGCGATGCAAGCTTGCGGTGCTGATTATGTCAAAGTCTATGATACGGCGGACGAATATGCGGAGTTATACGCCAAATTATCGGAGCAGGTCGGACAATGGCTGGGCAGCGGGGTGGATGTGGAGCAGACCATCTTGTTGGATAATCCGTTCGCGGGACCGCGAGAAACCCGACTATCGGAAATCGTGCTGCACCTCGTCAACCACGGGACTTATCATAGAGGCAATATCTCTACCATGCTGCGCCAGCAGGGACACGCATCCGTGATGAACGATTATTCGTTGTATTGGTACCAGCGGCCAGAGGCATCCAGCCTTTAGTTATCGGAAATAATCGCTCCCGCGGCTAGGACGGCGACAGCCGTCCCTCCTTGCTCTATAATAGTATTAAAATCTCCGGTCTCGGAAGGGAGTTTTGACGCCACTATGGATATCGATGAATTAATTCCCGTTCGAACGCGAGAAGAGCTAAGGGAATGGCTGCGGGAAAACGGCAAGACGAAAACCTGCTGCTGGGTAATTGTCAGCGTGAAGCCGACGCCGGGCACGCTGCTTTATTTGGATGCCGTGGAAGAATGTCTATGCGTCGGTTGGATCGACGGCGTCAAGAAGAAGGTATCCGAAACCCAGACGGCCCAGCGACTGTCTCCCAGAAGCAAAAAAAGCAATTGGACGGAATTAAACAAAGAACGCGTCAGGCGTCTCGAGAGGCTTGGGCTGATGCGCGAGGAAGGCAGAAAGGCGCTGCCGGATATGGATCCCGATTCTTTCGTCATCGATGGGCAGATTCTGCAGAGGCTGCAGGAGGAAGGCGCGTACGACAATTTTATGTCGTTGCCCGCCCTTTACCGAAGAGTCCGCGTCGACAACATACAGAGCGTCAAGAAACAGCAGCCTGAATTGTTCGAAAGCCGACTCGCCAAATTGATTGCCAATACGAAAGAAAACAAGCTGTACGGCGAATGGCATGATCGCGGAAGGTTGCTGGAGGATGCAACGGCTGAGGGTAGCGGAAAGACTATGTAACTTGTCGGAAGCGGCATCTTAGGCACGAGTTCGAAAAAAGGCCAAGCCTCGCTTAAGCTTCGCACAAGGCGAGCTCAATAACTAGATACAAAAAAGACTCGCCATTAGGCGAGTCTGTTTGTTTATAAGGTTGGTGCGGTCGAGAGGACTCGAACCTCCACGGCTGTTACACCACTAGAACCTGAATCTAGCGCGTCTGCCAATTCCGCCACGACCGCATGTCAACTTGCGTCAACAGAAAATAATATACCATACCTCGAAGGGAACGGTCAAGCAATTTCGATGAAAATAGGATATAAAACGAATTCGTTTCCAAGCGCATTTCAACCGCCTAAAAAAAACACAAGCCCCGCAAAGCCATTCCATTGTCCGACTGCGGCTAATTCCGTAGGATTAAGGTACGCAAGAGATTCGTCACAAGCAACTATACCGAAACGGAGGACTTCGCTTGCCGCATATTATGATCCGCATGTACGAGGGTCGGACGGACTTTCAGAAGCAAGAGATTGTAAACGCATTCACCAAGGAGCTGTCGCGCATCATCGAGAGGGAGCCGGCGTATATCACCATCGAATTCAATGAAATTCCGATCGACGAGAACGCGCCGGCTAATCTAAG
>JAQSXN010000630.1 GCA_029256665.1 Paenibacillus sp. | reverse complement strand
AGAGTTACTTTTATCGTGCTGTCCATCGTTTTTTATTTCCTGGCCGCGATTTGTTTCGCGATGTATACCTATATCAAGGAGAATCCGCTTCCGGCTTGACGCGGTGTTCTCCACGAAGAGCCGCCATTGGAGCATCCAATGGCGGCTTTGCTTTGCAAAGCTGAAGGCCGCACATCCTCGCGGCCGCTTTCGAGAGTTTTTTTTATTGTCCTTCTCCGGACAAGCGCGCATTGGAATAGGACGTTAATCCTTCGCATAGGATGGTTACATGAGCGCGGGATAGGTCACGGATCAATTTCATGAGCGTGTCTGAGGGAGGGATGAGGCATGAAATTTTATACGATCAAACTGCCGAAATTTCTGGGCGGATTTGTCAAAGCGATTCTTAATACGTTCCAAAAAAGTTAGTGCCGATGCAGCGCGCTACCTTGCCCCGGCAGCCATGAAGAAACAAGGGAAATCGAAAGCGTATTGAAAAGGCGTTCGCCGCCTTGCGGCGCATGACAGTTATATCCGGCATACGAAAAAAAGCACCTGAGCGCTCAGGTGCTTTTGGTTATGGCGTAAGCCATGATTATACGCGAGTAACTTTACCGGACTTCAGCGCGCGAGCGCTGACATAAACACGTTTAGGTTTGCCGTCAACAAGGATGCGAACCTTTTGCACGTTTACGCCCCAAGAACGACGTGTTTTGTTGTTGGCGTGGGATACGTTGTTGCCTTGACGCGGCGACTTGCCAGTGAGATAACATTTGCGGGACATGACTACACCTCCTTAACGTTTTGCCGGGGCAAAACCGACTTCGAAAGCTCACGATAGGTTGAATATGACGTGAGTCTAACAGCGACCGATGGGAAACGAGTTCCGTTCGGCATTCATGAATCAATCTGTTCATTAAACACACTTGAATATCGTATCACAAACTTCCAATTGGTTCAAGCCAATTCTGCGGTTGTTTGGGCTAAATTGTTGAACGGACTTCATTATCACGTTTGTTTATAGTACAATGGTACATAGTCCATAATAGAAATAGTAAGGAGTGAATTTCCATGTCACTGCAGTTAAGCACCGAACTGGGCTCCATTCATGTTACCGATCATTGCATTGCCGTATTAGCCGGCTCGGCGGCTATGGATTGTTATGGACTTGTAGGAATGGCATCGCGAAAAGGATTAAAGGATGGCATCGCGGAGCTGCTTGGCCGGGAAAATATGTCCCGCGGCGTGGAAGTGAGGCGGCAGAACGACGGGCTGCATATCGACCTCCATATTATCGTAAGCTACGGAACCAAGATTTCCGAGGTTGCGCATAACATTCAGTCCAAAGTGAAATACGTGCTGAATAACGTCATCGGCTTGCAGGTGAATGAAGTCCATATATTTGTACAAGACGTAAGGGTATCCAGGTAGCGGGAAGGGGAATTTTCATTGGGTAAGCGCTCTATTAACGGATCGGATTTTGCCGGCATGGCATTGCTCGGTGCGGAGCTATTGCAACAAAACGCGGAACGCGTTAACGCGTTAAACGTATTTCCGGTGCCTGACGGCGATACTGGCACGAACATGAATTTGACGATGAGCTCCGGCGTCAGGGAACTGAGAGCCAGACCGTCCGAACATATCGGCAAAGCGGCGGAAGCGTTGTCGAAGGGGTTGTTGATGGGCGCACGCGGCAACTCCGGCGTTATTTTGTCCCAGCTGTTCCGGGGCATCGCGAAATCGCTTGCAACGTTCCAGGAGGCCACGGCGGCCGATCTTGCGGCGGCGTTTCAGCATGGCGTGGATCTCGCTTACAAAGCCGTGGTCAAACCCGTCGAAGGAACGATACTGACGGTGGCCAAGGAAGCAGCCAAACATGCCGTGCAATACGCAAGGCGCAATGCCGAGGTGACCGATCTGATCGTCGAGCTTCACCGCAAGGGGCACGAAGCGCTTCAGAGAACGCCCGATCAGCTGCCCGTGCTCAAACAGGTAGGCGTCGTAGACTCCGGCGGCCAAGGCCTCGTGTTCATTTACGAAGGATTCGTCCGTTATTTGACCGATCAAGAGTCGGGACACGACACGGAAACGATCTACGTCGCCACGGAAGCCGCGATGCCCGAAGCCGTGTCAATGCCTGACGTGAAGCAGAACGGCCGGAAGCTTGAGCCAAGTTCCGCGCAAGCGCGTTTAGCGACTTTTTGATGAATCCGCTTACAAGAAGGCGCTGGAAAAGGACGGCGACTCCATCCTCGTCATCGTCGACGACGATGTGATTAAAGTTCATGTCCATTCGCGCCGTCCCGGCGACGTTTTTAACTTCTCGCTTCCTTACGGGGAGCTTACCGATATTCATATTCTGAACATGCGGGAGCAGCATCGCGATCTCGTCGAGCAAGACGCGGTCATCGCAGGCTCTGCGGATCTGTCCTCCGCCGAGCTCCTCTCGGGACAAGCGGTGAGCGAGGTCGCGCCGGTGCAGATGTTCGAGCGCGCTCCGTACGGCATTATCGCCGTGGCGATGGGCGACGGCATTGCGGATATGTTCCTTGCCAGCGACGTGGACACGGTGTTGTCGGGCGGTCAGACGATGAACCCCAGCACGGAGGATTTCCTCAAGGCCATCGAGGCGCTGGCGGCAGACCATATTTTCTTGCTGCCCAACAACGGCAATATCATTTTGGCCGCCGAACAAGCCGCAGAGCTGTCCGAGAGCAACGTGACCGTCATCCCGACGCGCACGATCCCTCAGGGTCTGGCTGCCGTGCTTGCGTTCAAGGAAGACGAATCGCCGGAGCGCAACCGCGATTGGATGCAGGGAGCGGCTGAAGGCGTCGTGTCCGGCCAAGTGACCAAGTCCGTACGGGACACTTCGATCGACGGCGTCGACATTAAGGAAGGCGACTACATCGGCATCAAGGAAAAGGCGATCGTCGTTTCCGATGCCAACCTGGTCGCCGCTTGCCAGGGACTGCTGGGCAGCATGCTGTCGGAAGGCGGCGACTTGCTGACCGTAATTGCCGGGTCCGAAGCCGACGCCGAGCTGACCGCTACGCTTTGCGAGTGGGCGGAAGGCGAATACCCCGACCTGGAGATCGAGGTACAACGGGGCGGGCAGCCTCTCTATCCGTATTTGTTCGCCGTAGAATAACCGTGTTTACAATGAGATGGAGGGGTTGTCATGGGTAAAATAAGGATCGTGACCGACAGTACGGCCGATATATCGGCAGAGCTTAGAGAGAAGCTCGGCATTACGATGGTGCCGCTTAAAGTGCTGTTCGGCCAAGAAACCTATGTCGATGCCGTAACGATTACCGCGGAGCAGTTTTACGAGAAGCTAAAGTCCGTATCCACGCTTCCAACGACTTCCCAGCCTTCGCCGCTTGAATTCTCGGAAACTTACGAACGTCTTCTGCAGGAGGATCCGGACTGCGCCATCATCTCGATCCATCTGGCGGCTAGCCTGAGCGGGACGTATCAATCCGCGACGATCGCGCAATCCATGCTGGAACAAGACGCGGACGT
Source organism: Paenibacillus sp. (assembly GCA_029256665.1). Classification (GTDB taxonomy): domain Bacteria; phylum Bacillota; class Bacilli; order Paenibacillales; family Paenibacillaceae; genus Pristimantibacillus. The sequence goes on along the minus strand of JAQSXN010000630.1, from coordinate 978 downwards.
TACGGTTATCGACTCCAGATCCGCTTCTTACGGCATCGGTGCCCTGGTCGTTCGCGCCGCCGAGATGGCGAATGCCGGCCATGGCAAGGAGGAGATCCTGGCGGAAGTCGAGCGGCTCCGGAACGACATTACGATTTATTTCCTAGTGGACAGCCTGGACCATCTGCATAAGGGCGGCCGCATCGGCCGCGCTTCCGCGCTCATCGGTTCCATCCTGAATATCAAGCCTATTCTGTCGCTCGATACGGACGGAAGCGTGCACGCGGTCGATAAAGTGCGCGGCACGAAGAAGGCGATGGGGCGCATCTCCGAAATGCTTAAGAACAACTACGGTTCGGATCCCGTGTCTCTTACGATCTTTAAGACCGACGACGAAGCGGCCGCGGAAGAGCTGGGCGAACGGGTTAAGGCCGATCTGAACGTGAAGGTCGTCGGCTATGCCACGGTGGGGCCCGTTATCGGCACGCATGCGGGTCCAGGCACGTCGGCCGTACTTATTCATAGGGTGTGAGTTCAACCATGTTAAAGCTAGACGAAATTTCCGTCAGACAGCTCAAAGGCGTGAGCGCCCTCAAGGAGGGGGAGCTTCACGCCTTTGGCATACATACCATATCCGATCTGCTTAATTATTTTCCATTCCGCTACGAGGATTATCGCGTTCGGGAGCTGTCCGACGTCAAGAGCGGAGAAAAGGCGACGATTATGGGCATCGTCCGCGGCATGCCGCTCTTGCAACGTTACGGGCGCGCGAAGTCCAGGCTGACCTGCAAGGTGGAAGCGGGGGGACTGCTGCTTACGGCTGTATGGTTTAACCGGACGTATCTGCAAGACCAACTGCGACCGGGAAGAGAGATCATGCTGACGGGCAAGTGGGAGCAGCATCGTCTGCAGATGACGGTATCCGATTCCGAATTTCCCGATTCGGCCAAAGCGTCGAAGACGGATTCGCTGCAGCCCGTCTACCATGTCGGCGGCAAC